>JAKSIF010000005.1 GCA_024398965.1 Fibrobacter sp.
CCATTGACGAGGCCGACAATGGATACGGTGAGTTCTGGGTCGGCGCTGCCGTAGGTCTTGCTCTTGGCTTCGGCGGACACTACGACTGGCTTCTTGCCGATCGTGAACTCGGCGGACTGTTCACCGCTGAAGTTGCCCTTACCGGTTACCTTCACGGTGTAGGTGCCGGATGCTGTCCATGCGCCTTCGCCCCAGTCGATGGTGTAGTCGGCATCGGCGACCAAGGCTGTATCGCTTACGGTAAGCGTTACGCTAGGCTTCTGTTCGGTGCCGTTGTAGGTCACGTCTGCGGAGAGTGTGATTTCTGGGATTGTTGCAGTTGTAATTGTGAAGTCGGCGGCATTGTAGGTGATGCTGTAGCTACCCTGTTCGGAAGCTCCGGACGGGGTGATTGCGTAGATGCCGACATTTTCACCGGAAGCACGGCCGACTGTGTAGGAGATTGTCTCATCCTTGACGAGACCTTCGACAGTTGCAGTAAGGGTCGGGTCGGTGGTACCGAAGACCTTGCCGGCTGCGACGGCGGTAACGGTTACTGCCTTTCTGCCGATCGTGAACTCGGCGGTCTGTTCGCCGCTGAAGTTGCCCTGGCCCTTAACCTTGACGGTGTAGGTGCCGGCATTCGTCCATGCGCCTTCGCCCCAGTCGATGGTGTAGTCGGCATCGGCGACAAGTGCATTGCCGTTGAAGGTGACTGTTACGACCGGCTTCTGTTCTTCACCGTTGTAGGTTGCACCAGTTGCGGAGAGCGCGATTTCAGGAATCTTTGCTTGTGCAATCGTAAACTCTGCCGTTGCAGAACCGCCCACGTAGTTGGAGGTTTCTGCTACAGTTGCCTTGACCACATAGGTGCCGGCGGTAAAAGGCTTGACAGAGCTCCAGTCGCTTTCAACGTAGTCGCCAGTCTTCTTGACTGCATAAGTGATTGAAGGTTCACTTTCCGCGGCGAAGTCGGCAGTTACAGTCGGGCTTGTGGCAGTTTCGCCATAGGTCCAGTCGGACATCGCTACGGTAACATCGTTCTGGGTTGCCTTGGCGATAGTATACGTTGCTGTTTTAGTTCCGGTGTAATTGCCTTGACCGACCACAGTTACTGTGTAGGAACCGGCGTTCACAAAACCAGTCTTGTCCCAAGTTACAACGTAATCCTTGTCTTCGCTAGCGATTAGAACTGCGGTTTCATTAATTGAGCTCTTTACGGTTAGTGTAGGCGTCTGGGCAAGACCGTTATAGATCTTGTTTTCAGAGAGGGCAATCTGGATTGCTGCAGGAGCAATGGTAAATTCTGCAGTTGCGAATCCGCCCACATAGTTGGCGGTTTCCTTCACGGTTGCCCTCACAACGTAGGTGCCTGCATTTACAGGAACTGTTGCAGACCAGTCTTCGGTACCCTTCTTGACGTAGGTAATGGCGGGTTCGCCTTCAGCCTTGAAGGTTGCGTTCGTCACGGGAGACTTTTCTGCGGAGCCAGTGTAGGTCCAGCCGTCCATTGCCACGGTGACTTCGTTGGTCTGGTTCTGAGTAATGGTAAAGGATGCAGGAACGTAGGTCACATGGTAGTTGTCCTGGTTTTCAGCACCGGTCAATGTTACTGCATAAGTTCCAACGTTTTCACCGGCTTCACGGACGATGGTGAAGTCGATCAGGGTCCTTGCTTCGCCATTAACAAGACCCTTGATTTCGGTGGTGAGAGTATCCGGGTCGGCTGTATTGTACTGCTTGGTCAGAGCATCCGCAGTGACAGTGACTTCAGCACGGTCGATGATGAACGTACCGTTCTTCACCGTAATGGCGTAGTTGCTGTTGTCGGTGTAGCTTACGACAAGGGAATCTGTGTAAGTACCTGCGCTCTGGCCTACACCACTACGGCTGTAGGAGACTATTCCAAGGTCGGATGCATTCACGAGCCCAACGACGGTACCGGTAAATTCAGGATCCTCATTGCCATAGGTCTTGCTTGCGTTAGCAACGGTGATGGTGACAGCCTTCTTGTTGATATTGAACTCGGCGGTCTGTTCGCCACTGAAGTTGCCCTTACCGGTTACCTTGACGGTGTATGTTCCAACGTCAGTCCAGTTGCCTTCGCCCCAGTCGATGGTATAGTCTGTGCCTGCGACAAGTGCATTGCCATTGAAGGTGACTGTTACGACCGGCTTCTGTTCTTCACCGTTGTAGGTTGCACCAGTTGCGGAGAGCGCGATTTCAGGAATCTTTGCTTGTGCAATCGTAAACTCTGCCGTTGCAGAACCGCCCACGTAGTTGGAGGTTTCTGCTACAGTTGCCTTGACCACATAGGTGCCGGCGGTAAAAGGCTTGACAGAGCTCCAGTCGCTTTCAACGTAGTCGCCAGTCTTCTTGACTGCATAAGTGATTGAAGGTTCACTTTCCGCGGCGAAGTCGGCAGTTACAGTCGGGCTTGTGGCAGTTTCGCCATAGGTCCAGTCGGACATCGCTACGGTAACATCGTTCTGGGTTGCCTTGGCGATAGTATACGTTGCTATTTCAGTTCCTTTGTAGTTGTTCTTGCCAGATACGGTTACAGTATAGGAACCGGCGTTCACGAAACCAGTCTTGTCCCAAGTTACAACGTAATCCTTGTCTTCGCCAGCGATTAGAACTGCGGATTCATCAATTGTGCTCTTTACGGTTAGTGTAGGCGTCAGGGCAAGACCGTTATAGGTCTTGTTTTCAGAGAGGGCGATCTGGATTGCTGCAGGAGCAATGGTAAATTCTGCTGTTGCGGAACCGCCCACGTAATTGGCTGTTTCGGCTACAGTTGCCTTGACCACATAAGTGCCGGCAGTAGAAGGCTTGATGGAACTCCAGTCGCTTTCGGCGTAGTCACCGGACTTCTTGACTGCATAAGTGATTGAAGGTTCGCCATCCGCATGGAAGACTGCGTTAGGATCAGGATCCTTGGCTGTTTCGCCATAGGTCCAGCCAGCCATTGTAATAGTAACAGCATTTTCTGGAGCCTGCTTAATCTTGTAGGTTCTTTCAATTTCACCAGTGTAGTTACCCATACCGGTTACAGTTACGACATAGTCGGCAGCATCCTTGAACTCTGTCTTGCCAGCCTTATTCCAGGAAACTGTATAATCCGTGTTTTCAACAAGAACAGTATTTCCACCATTTACGGTTTCACCGCTCTTCACGGTAACGGTAGGTTCCTGAACTGCACCCGTATAGTCCACGTCAGCTGAAATTGCCACCTGTATTGCAGCAGGGGCAATTATATAAGTCGTTGTTTTTGTTCCAGTATAATTGTTTATACCTGTCACAGAAACCGTATATGTTCCTGCAGCAACAAATTCACTTTCCGCATTCCATGCGAATGTTTCACCCTTCGGGTTCTTCCATTCCACAGTATAGTCAGAACCTTCCGTCATCACAACTTCATTATTCTTTGTATTCTTGACGGTCAATGTAGGTGCCTGACGTTCTGCAGTGTAAACAACATTTGCAGAAACCGCGATTTCTATCGAAGCAAGCTCAATGGTAAATTCATCTATTGCGAACTTACCTTCATAATTAGCCGTTGCATCAACAATAGCCTTCACAACGTAGGTGCCAGCGCTAGAAGGCTTGGTGGCACTCCAATCCTCGTCAACATAGCTTCCTTCAGATTTTTTTACTGCATAGACAATTGATTCGTCGCCATCAACCCACGGGCTCTTTGTAACGACTGGTTCCTTTGCGGTTTCTCCGTAGAACCACCCCTCCATAGCAACGGTCAGTTCCGGAGTATTCTTCTTAATCTCGTAAGTTTGAGATTTTCTTCCAGCATAGTTACCAACACCATCAACCGTCAAAGTATAGACAGCAACGTCCTTGAATTCGGATTTTCCTGCCTTATCCCATGTTACGGTATAATCATCATCTGGACCTTCAGTCAATGTAAGGCCACTGACTTCACTCTTGACATAGAACGAAGGATTCTGAACTGTCTTATTGTAAAGAACTTCTGTCGGATCCATTACAATCTGGATCGGAGCAGCTTCAATCTTGAAGATGGCGGTATCAACGGCACCTACATAATTGCGCGTTTCAGCAACAGTAGCTCTTACAGTATATATTCCCACGTATTGCGGTTTTTCGGTACTCCAAGAACCAACGCTATAAACCCCTTCATTCTCAGTTACTGTAGCGTATTCAATTACAGGTTCGTTTTCACCATGGAACTTGACGATTGTTGTATCAAAGGTCGGTTTCGTGAAATTACCTGGAGAATTTTCAGTTTGACCAAAAGTCCAGCCATCCATGGAAACTTCAATGCTGTTCTCAGGAGATTTTGTTACAGTCAAAGTTGCAGGTACGTAAGATACACTGTAGTTACCCTGGGATGCTTCGCCGCTCGGGGTGATGGTATATACCCCAACGACTTCGCCTTCAGATGTACGAGCCTTATCACGAACGATGCTGTAGCTGATCTTGCTTTCGGGGTCGTTTCTCTTCAGACCGTCAATTTTCACAGTCAGTTCAGGATCAGCAATACCATACACCTTTTCCTTTACCTCTGCGGTTACGACAACCGGTGCATGGGTAATAGAGAATTCAGCGGTTTTATAAGAAACTTTGTAGTTTCCTTGAATTTCATCCCCCATCGGCGTGATGGTGTATTTATTGACATTTTCACCTTCAGCACGAGAAACAGTATACTTAATCAATTCTGCGGCATGCTCTTTTTCATTTTCTACAACATCAGCAATAGTAGCAGTAAGTGTAGGATCATCATCACCGTAAACCTTTGTATTTGCAACAGCGGTCACTGTTACAGGAGCGTAATCTATGGTATAGCTAGCTGTTACCCTGGTTCCACTATAGTTACCCGTACCAGAGGCAGACTTGTCCTTACCCGTCACAGAAATGGTATAAACACCAGCATGTTTAAACCAGTCTTCATCAGCCAAGGTTGAGTCTTTGCCGTTATACTTGTAGCTCCAAGAAATCACATAATCATCCGTAGATTCAACAGACGGAGCATCTCCAGTCACAAGAACCTGATTATGCTTACTATTCTTAAGTGTTACCGTTGGAATTTGTTTATCTCCATTGTACACATTCTTTTCAGTAAGAACAATCTGGATCGGAGCTTGCTCAATAATATATTTAGCAGTCTTCGTACCTGTATAGTTACCCTGACCGGTTACAGTAACAGTGTAAGTATCTGCGTCGGTAAATCCATCCTTATCCCATGCTACAGTGTAGTCCTTGTCTTCACCTTCAACAAGTGCATTTTCTCCCCTCTTCTCGGTTACGGTTACAGTAGGAGCATGCTTGTTGCCGTCATAGTAAACGGAAGGCATAGCGGAAATAGTTGCATACTTTGCAACATCGGCACGGTTGATTGTATACACCTTAGTTGCGGTTGTTCCGTTGTAGTTATCCGTATCTTCAACAGTAGCCATTACAACGTAGGTTCCTTGATTTACAGGAGCTGTAGTAGACCAATCTCCATCCACATATTTTTCGGCAACATAGCCTTCATCACCAGCTTTCTTGACTGCATATTGGATGACCGGTTCCACAGACTTCTTAAAACGAACGCTAGTCTTAGGAGCGTAGGTCTTGCCATCGTAATCCCAGTTGTCATTTAAGGTAATGGTTACCACATTACCCATAAACTTTTCAATGGTAAAGGTATTCTCTGCTTCGACTGCACTGTAGTTATTAGTATTCTTAACAGATGCCTTTACAGTATACGAACCAGCATCCACAGGAATCTTGTCCGTCCAAACTTCAGAACCGTCCTTCTTATACTGATAAGTCGGTTCACCTTCGGCATGGAATTTTACATTAATGCCGTCTTCAGGCTGTTTAAATGTTGGAACAGGATTCTTATCGGCCTTGCCGCTATAAACCCAGCCTTCCATTGCCACGGACAGCGTATTATGTTCATCCTTGGTAATGGTAAAGTCGTTAGGGACATAGGCTACGGTATAGTTGCCCTGATCCTTGTTTCCAGTCGGATTGATCTTGTAGGTTCCTACATTTTCGCCAACATCACGCGGCAAAGTGTAGGATATCAAATTTTCAGATTCGCCATTCACAAGGCCCTTTACAGTCGCCGTGAATGTTGGATCCTTAACACCATAAACCTTTGTATTAGCAACAGCAGTCACTGTTACAGGAGCAGGTTTAATGACGTAGGTCAGCGTCTGGGTACCAGTGTAATTTCCCTTACCCTTTACGGTAATGGTATAGGTCTTGACATTTGTGAAACTAGAGTCGTTCCAGCTTGCATCATAAGCGTTTGCATCACTAGTCACATCAAGTTTTTCACCGATAGTGCTATTAACCGTATGTGTCGGAATAACATGTGCAAGGCCTGTATAGGTGCCTTCAGATGCAGACAAGGCTATCTTGATCGGAGCCTGGCTAATGGTAAATTCAGCGGTCTTTTCAGCATAATTGTAGTTGTCCGTATTGGCAACGGAAGCCTTTACCACATAGGATCCTGCATTAACAGGTTTGTCAGCGCTCCAATCAGAAGACCCCTTCTTTGCATAAGTAATAGTCGGTTCTTCTGCGGCACCAAAATCCGTACTCTTTACAGGGGCTTTGGCAGCTTCGCCATAAGTCCAGCCCGCCATAGTTACAGTAATCTTAGGATCGGCCTTCTTGATTGTGTAAGTTGCAGTCACCGATACAGTATCGGTGTATTCTGAATTTTCCTTACCCCTAACCGTTACAGTGTATGTACCAGCATCGATAAAGCCATCCTTATCCCAGGTAGCTACGTAATTTGCTTCGGAAACATTTCCGTCAACGCTCTTCACTGTAATTGTCGGTGCAATTGCAGAACCTGTATAAATCGGATCAGCAGAAAGAACAACAGCAGTCACATTTTTCTTCCACTTGGCCCTGATAGTGATGTTTTCTGCAGGAATCTTTGCTGGAATTTCAGTATCCCAACCATCGAAAGAATAATTCGTTCTTGTTGGGGACTTCGGCGCGGTCACGTCGGAATTATAGTCCTGCTCAATGACAACAGTATTCTTGCCGTCAATGTTACCGCCTGTGCAATCAAAGGTTATGGTATACTGGTTAATATTCCAACCAGCCAGGTAAACGATATTCGTTGGTGCAGTACCGTTTACAGGCAAAGCTTCGTGAACTGCATTGAAGTCTGCAACTTTGACAGGACTAAATGTATAGGCATTCCATTCATTAAAGGTATAACCAATTTTAGAAGGTTTGCTACCATCTGCAGCAGCCTTCACCTTGGCAAGGACCTTAGAAGGAGTCTTCAAGTCCGGAACATGGATTTCAATGGTCTTGACCTGGTCACCGTTAGCATAGGTCGTATCATTCTTTTCATAAGCAACAACTACGGACGTCAACTTAACAGTACTCTTGAAGTTGGCAATGAACGGAGTTGTCTTATTTGTAATCTTACCCGACAAAGTTCTCGCTGTATTACAGGAAATATCCGGTTCCGGAGTCCAGCAGGCAAATGTATAGGTAGAATCCCTATCTTCCGCCTTTTGTGGATGATCACTGAATTCCCTTACAATGGCAGCGTAGATTTCATCGACCGTACCATCGGTAGGCACATTCACATTTTCATGCAATGTACTTGCGATTTGTACCTTCACCTTGGTCTGCGGGCGGTCACTTTCCTTGAAAATCGGCAAATAACGATCCAACTCGCCAACGGAGCCATTCTTATTCCAAGTATCCGTAAAGGCATAGTCATGATCAAGGGTAGATGCCTTCGCAGGTTTAATCTTTTTGTCCGAGAAATGATGATTAATTGCAGTATTGATTTCTGCATCAGTAACTTTATTATCGTTTGGAACACTAATTGTATCATTAGTGCCATTTGCTACAGCAACAACATACTTCTGTGCACGAGCTGTAGAGTCAAAGACAGGAATATAGATGTCATCGTCAAATTCCTTCCAATGAGAAATCGTGACATCCTCCCTTATCACAAAGCGGTAATCATGGGTCAAGGAAGATGCCTGTTTAGGATCAATCCTTAAAGTATCAAGAATTTTAAGGCTTATGGCCTCATCAATTTCCTCGATCTTTCCATCTGCAGGTACCTTTGCTGACTGGTTCGTATTGTTAACGACAACCGTAACCGTCTTCTGCGTTCTTACACTGGAATCAAAGTTCGGAGTGTACTTGCCACCAGCTAAAGTCCAAGTTTCATTAAACTTGAAGTTTTCAGTTAATGTAGAAGCCTTGATTGGAACAATTTTCTTTCCGTCAAAGTTCTTTCCGTCAAAGTAGCGATTGATTGCTGCATAGATTTCAGCATCGGAACCGTCCTCAGGAACATAAATATCTGTGTATTCCTTATCAACGGCATCCCTACTTGTAACTACAGCCGTAACGGTAATCTGCGGACGGTCACTTTCGTTGAAGTTCGGTTCATACTTGCCATTATCATTCAATATCCAAGAGCTATTGAATTTGTAATCAATATCAAGAGTAGAAGCCTTGATCGGTGTAATAGATCTGTCTTCAAAATACTTGTTAAGAGAAGCCTGAATTTCTTCTTCCGTTACATGCTCGTCACTAGGAATTGTTACTGTCGTATAATCATTACCATTGACAACTGCAATTACGTTTCTGGTATCACGAGAATCAACCTTGAAGTTCGGCGTATACTTTCCGTCATCACCCTTTGTCCAAGTCTTATTGAAGGTAAACTTTTCCGTAAGTGTGTAGGTTTTCTGCGGAACAATCACAGGATCGTTACTTTCAAGGGCATCATTGATAGCATGTTCAATATCACTATGGTCATCATCATAAGTTACAACCACGAGTTGTTCTTCTGTAATTTCAGAGCCATATTTCGGAATGTACTTGGCAATCACTTTGTAAGGCGTGCCTGTATAGGTAACAGTAATTTCAAGTCCAACAGAGGAATTCATCACGCCATTTACAATGGCAGAATCACTGGTATAATTATCCACCACAGGGCTTGTCACAGAGAAATTTGAAAGGTAAGCAACTTCGCTAACATGATCTTCCGCAACAGTCACACCATTCTTAGCCTTCTTATAATGAATTGTAAGCGGATAGTTCTTAGGTGAATATACAACAGCATATTCAGCATCAGCAATCAATGTTTCTTCAATCACAGACTTGTCAGGAGTGTGGCCTTCCAGTTCCGGAGACGTTACGGAATATTTAGTTCCATAATCCAAGGTTTTTTCGTATGTTTTTGGAGCTTCAGCACCTGTAGTTGTAGAATACACAATTCTCAACACATGGTAGTTCAATGCATACACGGGCTCATATTCAGCATCGCCAGTAACCACCACTGTACGCGGCGAATCAGCAACACCATCCTTCCAATTGGTAAAGAAATGATTGCTCATTTCTGCAGGAGTCAAGGTCAGCACTGTACCATAATCAAATACATATACGCATGTATTAGATTCTTCGTCACAAGATTTCGGTTCTTTCTCAACTCCAGTGCCAATGCTTGCAGAAGCATTTGTCAAGGATATTTCATAGCTATTTGCCTCATAACGAACAGCAACGCTAGAATCCTTACCAGGCATCGTTACAGTAAAGTTTGCAGGGACAGCTCTGTAACCGTCAATGCCGGACGAAGTAAAGTTACGAGTTTCCCCGTACGCCATCACCTCATGAGATTCCTTACGACCTTCGTTAGGCGTGGTATAAACAATTGTCAAGATAAACTTGTCTGGGTTGCTAACAGCTTCATAGCGAACAGCCTTTTCATCAACAGTAACACTACGCTCTTCCTGAGTGACGCCATCGCTCCAACGGGTGAAGTGATGGAATTCTTCCGGAGCTGCCTTCAAAATGACTTCAGTACCATAATCGTATGTGCTATCAGCGCTTGCAGGTTCTGCAACTGCGCCAGCATAGTTTAACTTGTACTTTCTAAGAACTGGCTTGAACTTGGCTACATATTCAAACGGACCAGAAACACTTTCAAGATCAGGATCCCAACCATCAAATTCATAAGAGTATTCTGTGGTAGATTCCTTCACAGGAAGAGTTCCATCATACACAGGAACAGTTCCGTAGTCAACGTCAATTGTCTTTAGATCGGTCTTTCCATTCTTGAATGTAATTGGGTACTTGCGGAGAGTCTTCGTCCAATCCGGGCGGGAAATCCATGACCCATTGATAGAATCTGGTCTGGAATAAAGATTGGTTCCAACCACAAAGGAATAATGGTACTGAACATCGCTCTTCTTTTCGGGAGCATAGCCATTTGCATTCATGTAGGCAGTAATAACGGCAATAGGATCCCTTGCATGGCCTGCTGCCAGTGCACTATCAGGATTCAAGTCTACTCTTCGTATTGTTACATTGGTTGTTTTTTCAGGATTAGCATCTTCATCATAGACAACCTTCACAGTCAATTCACGAACATGATGAGTATAATCAGGAACATACTTGTCTCCTGATTTTTTCCAACCAATAAATTCATGCCAATAATAGGTATCGCTATAGGATTTTGGGGCATTTGTAGGATCTGATTTTTTAATAGCATCTGTAATCATTTGACTAATCTGATCAGCAGAAATGCCTTCAAAAATTTTAACGTCTACAGTAATGGTATCTCCATTAGCATCTACATAAGAAACCTGAACAGTCTTTTCATCTCTCT
Source organism: Fibrobacter sp. (assembly GCA_024398965.1). Taxonomy (NCBI): domain Bacteria; kingdom Pseudomonadati; phylum Fibrobacterota; class Fibrobacteria; order Fibrobacterales; family Fibrobacteraceae; genus Fibrobacter; species Fibrobacter sp. The sequence goes on from JAKSIF010000005.1 coordinate 10,610, forward strand.
TAATGTACTTAAATGTCGGTGTAAACACGCTACGGTCTTCATTTATAGACCATTTGTCAAAAACTAGAATGGAATCAAGATATAAAGATTCGTCCGTAGGCTTTGGTGGATAGTAGTAGAGTCGCTTTAAAGCAGAGTCTACCTTCGTAATGGCGTCATTACCTTTATAAACATTCGGGATACCCTCGACTTTATAGGACTTATTTTTTGAACCATCGCTTCCATACTCATAGTATGCAAGAATATCACTTTTATTTGCTGTAAAGTTAACGACTTCACGAACATCATGAGCAGGCATGTGTTCTGCAGCAACAACCATGCGGTCTACCGTATAATCAACGGTTTTATTTCCAGAAACACCAATCGTGTATTCCACATTATTTCTATCTGTGAACGTTTCATTCACGGAATGTGAGTAAGAATCGCCGAATAAGACTTCTTTATCAACAACAATAATACGTCCTTCATATGAACCACTTGTGGTATACTGACCGCGCAACGGGCCATCCTTCAGCACATACACAATCTGCAACTTGTAGGAATTACGTGTATAGGAACCAGTGATTTCAATGTCTTCGTCAGGCATCTTGTACGGCAAAAGCGATTCCCAGCCACCAAAGGTATGACCTTCTTCAACCATCTTGTCGTTAGTCATCTCTGCAAGTTGAGAGTCATCTCTTAAAACCTTGCCATATTCACGTTCAAAAGTATAGACCTTGTCGGTAAAGTATTCGCCAGTAACTTTGTAGACAATCTTATGCTTGTTGACGTTATAGGTGACCGTAACACTAACATCCTGATCACGCATGGTTCCAGAAACGACCGGTTTATCAGCTGTGTAACCTTCAATTTTAGGGCTTTCTACGCTATAGGTTTCTCCATTCTTTACATACTGATAAACATTCTCCATAGGAATCGTAACACCTTCTGGAGCCACATAAGTGATAGTCAGTTTGTGGAAATTCTTATCCGTTTCTGTTTCATAAATGGTGCCATAAGATGTTTCGTAAGTAGCGTCACCCTTCACCACGACCTTTCTCGGATTATCGTAAATAGGCTTAGCCTCGCTTCCATCCTTCCAGCTTACGAAATGTTCATCACTATTTTCAGGAATATCGGCAAGCAAGGAAAGCTGTGTGCCATAAGGGAATATGTATACGCAACCGTTTTCATCACAGGATTCAGCATCCTTCTTTATACCACCTACAGAAACGGTAGCACCCTTCAAGGTAATTGTATAGTCGTTTGCGGTCCAAACAGCCTTGAGTGTCAAGTTCTTTGTAGGCATGTATTCTACACCGGCAGGAATCCAGGAGGTAAGAGTATGACCTTCCATAGACACCTTTGTCGGGTATGTAATTCGAGCACCATTTGTTACCTGGCCTGCAGAGTAGTTCACTCCTGCGACACCTTCGGCAACACCACCATCAAAATCCCAGACCAACTGGTACTTGACCTTGGTACCATCTTCAAAAACAGCATTTACAGTAATGTTTTCTGCAGGCATTTTTGCAGGGAGAAGCGGCTCCCAGCCAACAAAATTATAGATAGAAGTCAAGTCGGCTTTCTTTTCCGGAACTCGGTCAGAAACAAATTTGGGTTCCGCACCATAGCGGAAAGATGCAACCTGGAAATTTACGCCTTCCGATTTGAAGGTTACAGTGTATTCATTACGATCATAATAGACATTGACTGTTGTAGATCCGTCCGCAGCAATGGCAACAGCCTTGGACTTTGTTTCATTAAGAGAAAAGCCCTCATAGCCCTTAAATCCGGCAGGTTCAAGAATTGTCATAGAACCCGTAGGACCTTCAGAAACCTGAGCCTTGTCTTCATCCAAAGTATAACCATCATCGTTTACATTTTGGAAATAGCGAGCAATTTTGTATTCAGTCGTTTCATGTGGAGCCCACTTGGCATAAAGCTTGAAGGGCTTTGCAGGCATCGTGCTGAAAGTATACTTGTTGACGAGAGCCTTTTCTGCATACCAGCCATCAAATACATAACCTCTCTTTGTCGGCGTAGTTGGCGGAGTCACAGCGGAGCCATAAGGATGTTCGCTAGAGGCAATGCCATCGCCACCATTCAATTCGTAGGTAATTGTATAGACGTTAACAGTCCATGTGGCTGTTAACGAAATGTTTTCTGCAGGCATGGTTTCTGGAAGTGTCGGTTCCCAATCCTTAAATGTATGGCCAACCTTTGTAGGAGCCTTAGGAGCTTCAATGGCAGAACCAAAATCCTGAGTAATTGGAGAAACAGCAGATCCATCACTTACAAAGGTAATGGTATACTGTTTAACCTTCCACTTGGCATAAACGGTAATGTTTTCTGCAGGCATTTTATTGAAGACATAAACAGTCTTCAAGTCGCTATCCGCATACCAGCCAGCAAAGGTATAACCAGTCTTGGAAGGGTCTTCGGCAGGCTTTACTACGGCGCTATTGTAATCCTGAACAATTTTTTCGACAGAAGTTCCGCCATTGGTTTCAAAGGCAATTTCATACTGCTTGATTTCCCACTTTGCATACACCGTAATATTTTCGGCAGGCATCGTCGCAAAGCTATAAGCGTTATTCAACGCTTCATCACTATACCAGCCAACAAACTCGTAGCCAGTCTTTGTGGGAGCTGTAGGAACCTTGAGTATAGAATTAAACGGCTGCTTAACATCGGCAACTGCGGAACCACCATTGCTGTTGAACTTAATGGTAAAGTCATCCACATTCCACTTGGCATAGACAATAATGTCTTCCATTGGAATCGTGGTAAACGTGTAAGCCTTTGTAAACCTGGTATCTGCATACCAGCCGGCAAAACTATAGCCGGTCTTTGTTGGAGAGCCAAGTGCAGGAACTGCGTTGCCATAAGGCCCAGTAATAGCATTAACGGGATTTTCATCACCATCTACTAAAGTACCGCCATTCAAGTTCAAGGAAATAGTACGTTCACTGCCCACCCACTTTGCATAAACAGTTACATCTTCAGCAGGCATCTTGTTAAAGACAAACGGATTTTCCAGGGCTTCATCGCTGTACCAGCCGGCAAATACATAGCCCTTCTTTGTAGGAGCAACAGGAGCAGAAATTGCAGCATCGCAGTCTTTTACAATGGGCTGAATAACGTTTCCGCCATTGGTATTAAAGGTAATGGTCGCCTGATTTACCGTCCAGGAAGCGGTCAGCGTAATGTTTTCAGCAGGCATGGTTGCAGGTGCAGCAGGAACCCAACCGGCAAAGGTATAACCTGGCCTAGAAGCATTAGGAACGCTTACTGCAGCGCCATATTCAGCAACAACATTTTCTAGAGATTCGCCACCATTGGTATTCAAAGTAATTGTATAGGAATTTGCGGTATAATTTACCGTTACATCCACATTTTCATTATCCATCGTTCCCGAAACAGCAGAAGGATCTGCGGTATAACCAACCATGGAAGGAGAAGGAATGGAATACACTTCACCGACTTCAAAAGTCTTTACAACCTTGGCAGGTGCTGTAGCGCCCTCAGGAACATTGTATGTAATAGTCAAGATATGGGTGTTGATTGCACTATCAGCAGCGAAGGTAGCATCACCAGTAACAATGACTGTACGACTTTCCGAAGCAAATCCATCGCTCCATTTTGTAAAGTGATGCGGAGCTTTAACCGCCTGGGTCAAAGTCAACGTGGTGCCGTATGCATACTTACCGTCTTCACCGGCTGCAGGAGTTGCCGTAGCACTAACAAGTTCAATAGCAAAACGCTTTGGAGTATAGTTTACAGTCACATTCTCATCAGCATCAGGCATTGTACCGGATACAGTTTCCCTATCAACGGTATAGCCTTCAATTGCTGGAGAAGCAACGGAATACATTTCACCGACTTCAAAAGTTTTAACAACCTTAGCAGGTGCAGTAACGCCTGCAGGAGTCTTATAGGTAATAGTCAAGACATGGGTATTTACAGCTCCTTCTGCTGTGTAGGATACATCACCAGTAACAATAACTGTGCGGTTTTCTGCAGTAGCGCCATCACTCCACTTGATAAAGTGATTAGGAGCAGCAATATTCTGGGTCAAAGTCAACGTGGTGCCGTATGCATACTTGCCGTCTTCACCGGCAGCAGGCGTTACGTTCGCACCAGTCACAATAATGGTATAACGATTTAAAGTTTCATTAAATTCAGCAACATATTCGGCATTGCCTGTTACGGTGGCAGCAATTGCCGGGCTCCAGCCCTTGAAAGAATAGGAGTATTTATCAGTTGCAGCCTTTGTCGGTTCCGCACCATCGTAGGCAGGGGTTTCATTTCCAACAGCAACTGTTTTTTCCTGAAGAACTACATCTCCATTCTTAAATGTAACCTTGTATGACTCAGGCTCAACATTCGAATAGGAACCTGTTACAACAACATCATGGTTCGGCATCTTTGCCGGAAGGCCACTCCATCCGCTGAAGAAATAGCCATCATGAACAACAGACTTTGTTGTCGGCGTAAGAGCAGAACCATAAGCAACATTCTCCTTTACATCAAAGGATTCGTTGGCAAAATTTTCGCCAACAATCTTGTAAGTCACAGAGAATTTGTTGACTGTATAAGTTACGATCTTATTGACATCGGCGCCAGCCATAGTGCCAGTAATATTTGGCTCATCAGCCGTATAACCTTCAATAACCGGGGATACTACGCTATAATCCTCCCCTACCTTCAGGAACTTTTCTACGGTAACAGGAGTTTCAACGCCATTCGGCACCTTATAAGTAACAGTAAGCTTTTTGGTATTGGCTTCAAATTCAGCAACATATTCTGCATCACCTGTCACCACAACCTTGCGATTTTCGACTGCAATCCCGTCGGACCACTGAGTAAAGCGACTGTTTTCAGGAGCCTCCGGCGTAAGAGTAAGTTCAGTACCATAGGCATACTTACCATCTACAGGATCCTTGTCCGCTGTAGCATTTTTCAAGGTTACCACATACATCGCCGGAGACCATACTGCAGTAAGCAGCAAGTCACTCGCAGGCATGTTCACAACACTTGCAGGATTCCAGACAAATTCGTAACCAGTCTTTGTCACAGATGCTGGATAATCAATCTTAGCACCATTTGTAACTTCGCCCTTAGTGTATTCCCCAGAAACAACACCTCCGTCAAAATTCCAGGTCAAGGTGTACTTCACTGCAGTTTCTGCAAACTTTGCAGAGTATTCCGTAGCACCGGAGATAGCGTCAACAGCAGGTTCCCACCCTTCAAAAACAAAACTCTTTTCTGCAGTTGCAGCCTTTGTCGGCGTAGAGCCAATGTATTCCGGAGTAGCACCAAAGCGCACCTGAGCGGTATAGAGAACCACATCTTCAGCCTTAAATACAGCTTCATAGACGTTGCGATCGCAGTAAACGTTCACGACGGTGGAACCATCTGCAGCAATACGCTTCGTTTCGGACTTTGCAGAATTCAAGGTAAAGCCATCACCGCACTTGTCTTCGTATGCAATTACAGATTCAGTCAAACCATTTACATCAACAGTCTTTGCTTCATCCAGAGTATATTCGCTTCCGCTGACATTCTGGAAATTATACTTAACCTTATAGGCAACTTCGGCAGGATTCCAAATTGCAGTATAGGTCACGTTCTTTGCAGGCATTGCTTTATCTACAGCAGGAGACCAGCCAGCAAATTCATAACCAGTCTTAGTTACTTCTGGCGCGCGCAGTGTGGTCAAATAGGCTACAGGGGTTTCATCAGATGTATAATCCTCCCCAGCAGTTCCCGTAGCAACGCCACCATCAAAATTCCAGGTCAAAACATACTTGTTCGCAATAAACCGACCAGCCAATTTCACATCGCCTTCTGGCATTATGAATGACGCCTCTACTGGAACAAAATTTTCACCATTGACTCGTTTCCATTGATCAAAGCTATATCCTGCATTTGCATCGGGAGCATTAACCAAGGTATACTTATCCCCTGCAGCCACCTTATCTACACGATACAGACGAAGATTTCCAATTTTATCAAAAATGAAATATTCAACGTTAAACTTAGGCTGTTCCTGCCATTTGGCGTAGAAGGTCTTGTCGCCAAAATCCCCCTTCACAATTTCAGTAACAGGTTCACCATTAAAATATGGATTATCGTACCAACCTTCAAAGGTAAAGCCAGTCTTAGAAACACCAACAGGCAATGTTACGGCATTTTCCACATTATAGGTTGTAGAAGCAATTGGAGCAGCACCATTGGTCTCATAAGAAACCGTGTAGTTGATCAGTTCATATTTACCACTAATCACTACAGCTGTAGAAGGCATACTGAACTTACCATTGGATACAGTAACCCCACCCTTCGTGACTTTCCAGCCACCAAACTTGTAGCCGTCCTTCTCTGGAACATCAATCAAGTAATGGGGAGCCTTGGCTTCAACCATCAAAGTCAAATAGTTCGCGGTCTTCCCTGCTGCGCTCGTGGTATCGTATTTCAAGGAATACTTGCCATTTTCACCCCAGTACGGATACAAGGTCAAATCCTTGTTTTCTGCATAGGTCGCACCAAGCTCATAAACCTTGTTACCACCAGCTACAGTAGACCACCCACTCTGGGTATAGCCCGCACGGGTAAACACATCAGAAGACAAGGTATAATCCGCACCGTGAGCCTTTTCACCAGCAGCCACATTGCCAACAACTCCATCGCCACCGGCAAGGTAGCTGATCTTGTAAGTTGCGGCGCGCCACTTGGCATACACAACGACATTGCCAAGTTCATTTTCAGGAATGGAATTTTTTGCAATGGTCTTTTCTTCATCGGCGAACCACCCTTCAAAGACAAAGCCATCCTTCACCGCTGGTTCAAAAAGGATTGTTCCATATTCTTCCGTATATACAGAAGGGTTCAGCTTGCTGTTTACACCCCCATCAAGATGGTAGGTAATCGTGTAGCTAACAGCATTCCACTTGGCGTAGACAGTGGTATTGCCTGTAATTTCAGTTACAAAGCTAAATGGAATATTGTAGAGGTTGCTTGTATACCAGCCGTCAAAGATATAGCCTGCAGCACTAGGCTCTTCCGGCTTAACAGCCCTGGTCCCAGCCTCCACATTCTGTGCAGGGACAAAGCCATGGCCACCCATTTCAAAAGTCAATTTATAGAATGTAGACTTGGTTTCTTTCCAGACTGCATAGACAACCTTAGCCACATCTGCAACCCCAAGGTTAGCCGGCACACCGGCATCGCTTGTCAAAGCCCAGCCCAGGAACTTGTAAGAAGTTCCCTCGTGTTCATAATCCGCTGGGGAAGGTATACTTTCAGAAGAGATCTTGCTACCAAGGTCAAACTTACGAGTCAGGTCCGTCACAGAACCAGGGAACTTGGCAACTTCGCTATTGATATTAAAGGTGATTGTAAGCTGTTCTTTCCATACAGCATAAAGCGTTGTGCCCTTGACAGCATTTCCAAAATCGTTTGATGCTTCAACAGCATTCTTTGTCAAAGCCCAACCAGCAAAGGTAAAGCCTTCCCTTGTCGGTTTTTCAATGCCAGAAGAATAAATGGAAGCGCCAATGCCAAAACCCTTCACAAGACTAGCACTGCCAGAAGAGAATTTACCGCCATTGGCATCAAAGGTCGCAGCAACAAGCGTGGTTGACCCACTAAAGGTAATACCGGAGTTTACAATATTTTCGCCAACACTCCATACAGTTCCGTTTACGTTACATTTGCCACTGGACCAGGTTCCGCCATTAAGAACACAAACCTTATCTGGAGCATTTACATTTACAGTCAAGCCAGAATAGCTCTTTGTTGCAGCATTACCAGAGCCAACAACGCCGCCAACACTACCGCTATTACCGTTATTGTTCAGGGACTTTCCATCGTAAACACTCTGTGTAACAGTACCCTTGTTTTCGCCCACTACACCGCCAATCTTGGCAGACTTACCGTTACTTGCAATAGACACTGTGCTAAGGGCATTCTTCACGGAACCCTTAGTCAAATTACCGACAACGCCACCCACATCCTGATTGTTACCAGAAGTCGTAATGGAACCGGAAGCGTAAGCCTTATCAATAGAACCGTTATTTTCAATTAAGCCAGCAACAACACCCACATTAATCGGATTCAGGGAACTTGCGGCATCACCAGGCTTTGTGGCAGAAATGCTTGCATTTGCCAAAACAATGTTAGAAACAGAACCACCAGAAATAACACCAAATAAACCTACGTTCGTCTGGGTTTCAGAGCCAACAATCTTCAGGTTAGAGATAGGATAACCTTGTCCGTTAAAGGAACCGGAATACTTTTTAGAGCCGTTACCGATCATCGGGAAGTTGCCAGAGCAACTCATGTCAATTGGTGCCGTAACAACAGCATTGGCACTAGTGGACCCGTCATTCACCACTTTAGCAAAGTCGACCATGTCTTGACAAGAGCCAATTTGGTAAACACCATTTACCTTATTCAACGCAGCAGCATTTGACGCGGTAAAAAAGATTACCGCCACAGTAAGAAATAAACTGCGTAGCAAATTAAACTTTTCATAACCAGATGCTTTTCTCATACAAGACATCCTTCTAAAGAATATTCTCGAATAAGATAGAAAGCTTCCTTTAATTCATCAAATCCCCTTTTCTAAAACAACCGCGATATGTAAACCCATATTTACAAAGCAAGAAATTCATCATATTTTTACAAGAATTGGAAAAGAAAAGATTCAAGCATATAAAAAAGACCCGACCTTTTAGGCCGAGTCTTTTAAGTTTGCAGCTGATGCTGAGACATTGCTTACGCGAGGCATGGCTCGCAAAAGAGATTGCTGATGCTGAGACAAGCTCAGCATGACGTAAGAAGGAATCGCGTTTTACTTCACCTTGACGATGTAGTTGCCCTTGGGCAGGTTCGTGAACATCACTTCGGCGCCAGCGCGATCGCTGCGGACAGCCTTGCGATCCATGATCTGACCCATGGAGTTCAGCAGATATACCTGATGGTTGCCTGCGGTATTCAGGCGGACCTGATAATCTCCACCAATACGGTTTACTGTATAACGGGCTGCCATAGGAGCAACAGAAGGAGCAATAGCATCAGAAATGCAATTTTCTGCGTAGCCCGGGGCATTCGGATCTTCGCAACCTTCACCAACAGGTCCTATAATACTTGAACTGGATTCAGCTTTTTCGCTAGAGCTAGATTCAACCTCTTCTTCGCTGGAACTGGACTCCGGCTCAACAGGCTTGGGGGCAATAAACATAATGTTACCCACGGCTACTTCGCCAGAAACTCCAGAGGCTGTGAGGAAGAAGTCCTGGACTCCCTTCTGAGCCTTCATTTCGGAGCATTCAGCAACGGACCAACCGTTTTCGCCAGCCTTAGCTGCACTCAGGTCGCATTCAGAAAGCACTGTTCCAGACTTGGAACCCGCACGCAGAGAAAGTTTGCCGGATCCGTCCTTTACCTGAACAGAAACGTTGGTGCTCTTGATGGAATCGGTAACCACGTTTTCAAAGAGGGCATAGCCACCATCCTTTATGGCAAGCTCATCCTTTTCATTCAAGCGAATACGGATACCGTTATCAAAGCCGTTACCGGGGATGGTATCGCGAATAATGCGGAGGAAGTCGATGCGGTCCAGCTCTGCAAAATTCTCACCATTGGGAACCGGGCTTACATCAATGAAGTTGCCGCCACGCTTTAGCTTGGCAGGAATCATAGCCACAGAAGTTTCTGGGAATTCACCCCAGGCACCTGTTGCAGGAAGTTTCACTTCCTGAGCCTTGCCATTGATAGTCACGCTATGGGTCGCAACTCCAGCACCGCCGTTGGCATAACGATAGCGAAGCAGGTAATCGCCAGCCTGCATAATGTTCATGGGCAAATGAATCTTGGAACCCTTGGTATTGATGTAGCCAAGGTATTCATTGCCGGAAGCCTTGGTTCCACGGGTTACGGCCAAGTCGCCAGAAACAGCGCGTGTCAATACGCCGTGTTCAGCTTCGGCACTCAGATAACGTCCAAGGAAAGGCTGACCCATTTCTGCCCAGTTGTCGTCGGTGAAAACGATGTCGCGGATATGGATGTGGTTGTACTTGTCGCCGGCGTTATCATAGTAATGATGGACAAAGCGGACACGATTCAAGTCCTGGAAGGGTTCGCCACCACCCGGGCCAACATAACGTCCGTAACGTTCAAGAACAATGGTTCCACCGCCGGTTGCCATATTATAGCCTGCACGATCCTTGTAGGGTCCAGTAATCTGGTCGGCTCGGCCATAAGCAGTCTTGTAAGTAGTCTGCTCGATGTTTGCTCCCTGCTGGCAGCATTTATCCCAGGCGGTAAAGAGGAAGTATTGACCATTATGTTCGATAAGGCTAGGGCCTTCTTCGGCGCCACCGCTGGCGGAACTGGTACGGCGGGCGATATTGTAGACAGTCTTATCATCATTCGCCTGCAAGCCTGTAGTAGGATCCAGCTTGATTAGTTGAATGCCAAGGCCAAAGGATCCGAATGCCATCCAGAATTCGCCCTTGGAGGTCTTGATTACATCGGGGTCGATGGCATTATACTTGTCTGTCGCCACCGTATGAAAAACGTGACCGCGATCCTGCCAGCCGTATCCTTCTGTTCCAGGAACGATGGACTTGGATGCTGTATAGCCGATGGCCGAAGTTCGCTTGCCAAAAACAGAGCCGCAATAATAGGCTCGGAATTCACCGTTCATCACATAAAGATCGGGAGCCCACACATCTTCCATGGAGGGGGCGTAAGTGTAAATCCATTGCGGAAACTTGGTCATGGTCTTGCCATGAGCCTTCCAGCTGTAGGCGTCTTCCGAAGTCCAGAGGGACAGCTGATTGTTGGTTGTCATGAGGGCATAGCCGTCCTCATAGCGGATCATGGTAGGATCATGGCCCGGCTGCAAGTTATCCTTTGCATACCAGTCGGCAGCAAGTGCAGATGCGGCCCCCATCGCCAACACACCTGCAAACGAAACTAAATTCCTTTTTTTCATACACATACCCATAAAGACGTTTTTAACGTACCCAACCTACCCAATATAAATATAAACCCCACAAATAATAAAACGGTCACTTCTTGTCCACATTACCATGGATAAAAAGTCCACAGTCATCCAACCTTAAAAAACACGCAAAATTTTAAAATTTCAATGCAATTGGCAGAAAAAAAAGGCTCCGATCTTTTTATTCGGTGCCTCTCTTTTTTCATAATTAAGGATTTTATGTCTACTTTTGGGAAAACTTCGAAGTATCATTTAAAACATGCAGCACACGCTGAGGATAAGGAATCTCGATTCCCTTTTCATCAAACAGACGCTTGACCGCCTCGGTATACTCACGCTTCAGCGCGCCAAATTCGGAAGAACGTACCCACACGTAAACCGATATGGTAACGGCACTATCGTCCAGCCCTGACACAAAGAAGGAAGGCTCCGGATCTCGCATAAAGCGAGTTTCGCCGGCCACCATGTTCCTCAGACTTTCCATCACATGGTCCAAGGACGTGTTGTAGGAAATCCCAACCGTAATTTCCAAACGGCGATAGGGATTCTTGCTGAAATTCACGATAGGAGCTCCCCAAAGGGAGCTATTTGGAGCTGAAACGTACAAACCATCCAGTGTTTCCAGGGTGGTGTTGAAGAGGCCGATCCCTAGAATTTTTCCCTTGATGGAGCCACATTCAATCAAATCCCCCGCCTTGAAGGGGCGAAGGAAAAGGAGGACTATACCAGAAGCGATATTGGAAAGGGTATCCTTAAGGGCAAATCCGATAGCAAGGCTTGCGGCACTGATCATGGCAACAATGCCGGTGGTATTCACACCGAAAATGTTCAAGCACACGATCAACGCAGAGATGTACACTACATACTTGATAAGATCGGTAATCAGGGGAACCGCAGCAGGATCCATCCCCCTCTTGGTCATACGGAGCAGGAATTTTCTAAAGGACCATACAAAGACTTTCACCGCCACAAAGACGAGAAGCACCAAAAGCACTTGCTTCACAATAGGATATTCAATTAAATAATCATGTATTTTTTCCACGGCACCAAATTTAAAAAAAATCAAATACAGCGTCAGTTTATAAAAAAATAACCCGACGAACCGTATTCCATCGGGTTATGAAATGCAATATTTCTCAAAATTTAGAAGAACACCTTCACAATCAGGCTGCCCACGATGGTTGAAACAATGACGCTGGTAAGGCCCGGCAACATAAAGCTGTGATTCAGCAAATACTTACCGATCACCGTTGTGCCGGAACGGTCAAAGTTCACCGTTGCAATGTCGGACGGATAGTTGGGAATGAAGAAGTAACCGTAGACACTGGGAAGCACGCCCAGAAGCACAGCACCTTCGATACCCAGGCTGTAAGCCAGCGGAAGCATGGCCACCACTACGGCGCCCTGGGAGTTGATCAGCACAGAAACGGCGAAGAAAGCAAAAGCAATTGCCCAGGGATAATGCTGCACAATATCCTTTAGACCACCCTGCATCACATCCATGTAGTTGGCGAAGTAGGTATCGGCAAGCCAGGCAATACCGTAAATGGCAACCACAGCCACCATGCCAGACTGCCAAACAGCACCAGCCACAGCCTTCTTGGGCTGAGCCTTGCAGAAAATAATCATGAAGGCGGCTGCAGAAATCATCACAATCTGAATGATGATGTTCATGCCGATAGGCTTCACCTGGGCGACGCCATCTACAATCTTACCTGTAGGAACAACAGGGCGAATATCGTGCCCCGCAATCTGGAACAGAGAGAACATCACAATCACAGCAAGGGCAATAAGGAAGATGTACACGGAACGCTTCGCTTCTTTGGAGACCTTCATGTCCAGCACAGAAGCGGTGTTACCGTACATGTATTCGCGCTGCTGCGGGTCCTTCAGCTTCGCCTGGAACACCGGGTCCTTCTCAAGGTCGAGGCCGCGCTTGTAGCTAACGCCGGCGGCAGCCATCAGGCCGCAAAGGCAAGCGGGAATGGTCACCGCAATCACCTGCAGGTTGTTGATTTCAAAACCGTTGGCATTGGAGATCACTACGAAGGATGCCACCGCAGCCGCAATGGGAGAACAGGTAATGCCCACCTGGGAAGCGACGGATGCCACGGCACAAGGACGCTCCGGACGGATGCCCTTCTTCAGGGAAATGTCGCAGATAATGGGCATCAAGGTGTAAACCACATGGCCGGTACCTACGAGAACCGTAAGGAAGAACGTGCAAAGCGGAGCCAGGAAAATAATCTGGTTGGGATGCTTACGCAAAAGCCTTTCCGCAATCTGGATAAGCCAATCCATACCGCCGGCAGCCTGCATAATACCAGCGCAGGTCACAGCGGCAATGATGATATAAATAACATCGGTAGGCGGCTTACCCGGAGCCATGCCAAAGCCTAGCACCAGAATGGCAAGGCCAATACCAGAAATTGCACCCAAGGCAAGACTGCCGTAACGTGAACCCACGTAAAGGGCAGCCAGCACAATCAACAGCTGAATAATCATCACAGCAGTCATAAGAACTCCTTTTTAAGGAAATCTATCTCAAGATTTTCCAAAAGGGCGATTCTCATAAAAAAATATGATGATTTTTTTATACAAAAAAACAAAGTCTAAGCCCCAGTCTAAACCACAGCCTAAACCAAAGCCCAAATCCAAGTCTAAGCCTCTGCGCCAGAAACAACTTTCACCGCTTGTTAACGATTTCGTTAACTAACAATGGAATTTTTCCGCTAAAAACAAAGGTATTTGTTAACGATTTGATTAACAAGCAAAAAAATCCCTACTTGTCCAGCAGGGGATGACTACCCAAAGTTTTCACCTGAAAACGAAAATACCCTTGGTTGTACCAAGGGTATTTTCTTAGGAGGGTCTTAGGGAAGGCGGGGCCTTCCCTTGTCTAATTAAGTGAGCAAAAAGGACCTGTCTTATCGACAGGTCCTTTTTAGCGAGAGTGAGGCTCAGTCGCAGGTTCTTATCCTACTCTTAGAGCCAAACGGTCTTTATTAAGTATTAGCGCCAGCCTTTTTAACGCAAAATCCCTTGCTTATTCAGCAAGGGATTTTTGCCAAGGGTTCTAAGGGGCGGAGCCCCTTACATCACATTAGGTGTTTGCGTCAACCCATTCAGCGTTCTTCTTGCAAGCTTCGATAGACTTTTCGAAAGCTGCCATTTCAGCGTCGTTCATCTTCACTTCGAAGATCTTTTCGACACCGTTTGCGCCAATCACGCAGGGAACGCCGCAGTAGAGGCCCTTGCCCTTACCCTGGTATTCGTCGTTGAGCTTAACAGCGCAGGTAAGAACGCTCTTCTTGTCGAGGAGGTAAGCTTCAGCCATCTTGATAGCGGAAGTTGCCGGGCTGTAGAATGCAGAGCCGCGAACGAGGAGAGAAACGATTTCGCCACCAGCGTTAGCAGTACGAGCAGCAAGTTCGTCGAACTTTTCCTTGCTCATGAGCTGCGGCAGAGGAATGCCACCGACGGAAACGCAGTCGTAGAGGGAAACCATGGTGTCACCGTGGCCGCCCATAACGATAGCCTTAACGTCTTCAGCAGAAACGCCCAGTTCCATAGCAACGAAGCAAGCGAGACGAGAAGAGTCGAGAACGCCAGCCATACCGATCACCTTGGAGGAATCGAAGCCGGTAACCTTCTGCATGTTGTACACCATTGCGTCCAGCGGGTTGGTGATAACGATAACGAATGCGTTAGGAGCCTTTTCCTTGATCTTGAGGCCCACGTCCTTGATGACGCCGCAGTTGATGCCAAGAAGGTCGTCACGGCTCATGCCCGGCTTACGAGGAACGCCAGCGGTAACGATAACGACGTCTGCACCAGCCATGTCGTCGTAGTTGGTAGAACCGGAGAGGTTGCAGGAAGTGCCCATAACGGAACGGCCTTCCATAATGTCGAGAGCCTTACCCTTCGGCATACCTTCAGTCATCGGAATATCGATGAGGACCACGTCACCCAGCTGCTTCTGAGCGAGGACGAGAGCCATAGTACCACCAATCTGACCAGCACCAACGAGTGCAATCTTCTTTCTTGCCATGATTTTACCTTCCTTAATAAGGTGTTGAAAAATTTACGCCCTAAATATAGCACTTTTAGGTGAAAGGGAAAAGGGGTCAAACCGCCGCCGGCAGCCCTTCCCCACAATTTGTAGCCATGGAAGGGGCAAAAACCTATATTTCGCCCCGAAAAATGGAACTTGGCGTTATAGGCATACTTTTTGGGATGAGCTGCATGGGCAGTTTTATCCAACGGGTCAGCGGATTCGGGTTCGGCATCTTTGTCATGACCGTTTTCCCCCACATTTTGCCTAGCTACGGCGAAGCCACCGCCCTTTCGGGAATGCTGGCCTGCTCCATGTCCCTGGTGGTGGCCTACCGCATGCGAAAGTACATCGTCTGGAAGCAGGTTCTCCCCCTCCTTGGCATTTTTACCGTCGTGAGCTTTTTTGCCGTAGGAGCCGTGGCAAGTTTCGACGACAAGTTCCTGAAGCATATCCTCGGGGCGATCCTCATTGTCATCAGCATCTACTTCTTCTTTATCAGCGAAAAGATCAAGCTGAAACCGAGTCTCCCTGCGCAGGTCGGGCTGGGAACATTGTCCGGCGTCATGGGCGGGCTTTTCGCCATGCAGGGGCCACCCTCGATGCTCTACTTCTTGGCCTCCTGCGAAACCAAGGAGAAGTACATCGCCCACAGCCAGGTGTACTTCGCCCTAGGCAACTTGATGATGACTTTCTTCAGAGCCGGAAACGGATTCGTGACAACTTCTGTGGGAATCGCCTACGGCTGCGGCATCGTTGGGGTAATCATCGGGACTGCAATTGGCGGAAAGGTATTCAAGAAGATTCCCCACAAGGTTCTCAAGAAAATCGTGTACGTGTACATGGCCATCAGCGGCATCGTGGCCCTACTCGCCTAAATAAATTGTAGATTGTATTTTACCGTCAAACTTCATTCTCGTAACTCAAAATTCGTAATTCATAATTAATTTCCATGCGCGCTTTAATTCTTTCAGACATTCATGGTTCCGCAGCCGCAGCCCGAAAGGCCCTCGCCCACTTTGAGCGACTTCATTGCGACAAAATTTTCCTGCTGGGAGATACCCTCTATCACGGTCCCCGAAATCCGCTTCCCGAGGGGCACGGTCCTATGGGTGTCGTAGAAGCACTGCGTCCCTACGGAAACAAGATTGTGGCGGTCCGCGGCAACTGCGACGCCGATGTAGACCTGATGATGCTTGACTTCGTAAAGATTGAGGATGAATACGCCGTCGTGGAAGATCAAGTGACGGACGCCGCGGGAAAGCAGAAGACCATCCGCCTCTTCTTAAGTCACGGTCACATCTTTATGCCGGAATGTTTTCCTGCCAACGCCCTGGACCAACTGGAACCGGCCGCACCTAGCAACAGCGCCGACCAAGCCCAGGGCAGAACCATCGACGCCTACCTTTACGGCCACACCCACATTTACCAGCTGCAGAAGAACTTCAAGGGTGTTCTCATGGTGAACCCCGGTTCCACCAGCCTGCCTAAGGGAGGCAATCCGGCAACCTTCGGCCTTTACGACAGCGCTCTTGCTAATGAAAACGGTCCCAAGTTCAGCATCCATGAACTTGAGACCGGCAAACTCCTTCAACAAGTTTAGAACCTATTTGACTGTAATTCGGTGGGTCGTCTCCCCTGCACGGACAATGTATGTTCCCACATTAGGCAGGTTCAGTGTCATGCCTTCCTGATAAGCTCTTGGCCTAGCAACAACCCTGCCCTGGATATCAAATACGGCAACGGTCTTGCCAATGGCTAGGCCTTCAATATGCAGGCTTAAGCCCTCTGCGTAAATCTTTCCGGCAAAACCCCTGGAGGCTACCGAAACGGCAACAGGATTTTCTGGATCCGGTTTATCCGTTGTATCCTTATCCAGCGTGTCCTTTTCAACAGGATGCAATTCAATGCCACTCATCCAGTCTAGAACCGGGTATGCGTCAACACCGACTTTCTGCTTCCAGACACCGCCATAATCAGGATGTTCCTGCAAAGCCTTGAATACGGTACCATCGGCAAAGTCCTTCGAGGAGACTTTGACAGCACCCTCAAATTCTTCGGATCCTTTGCTGAAATATACAGCATCGAATTTTACAACAGGCTCATACTTACTGCCTACGATGGGGCTCGCCCGCAGTTCACCCGAAACAGATCCGTAATTGAAAGAGTTTTCGATCACAAGAGGTTTTGTGGAAATTCCCACGAGGCCTCCAATTTCGTAACGTCCCTCGATATCAGACACATTGTAGGAATTCACAATATGCAAATCACCATAGTTTTCGCCAACAAGCCCTCCCACGTTACTACTATGGGAAGCATACATATTTCCTTCATTAGCGCATTCTCGAATGGTTAGATTTCCTTTATTTCGACCAACCATACTTCCAACCTGAAATGATGAAGGATTAACAAAGTTGATTCCGCTAAATACCCGTTCAAATTCCAGTACGCCGGAATTAATTTCAACAAAGCCTCCGTTATCGCCATAAATGTTGGAACCATAGTAGTCGTAGTTCATTGAATTGACGATGCCGATATTTTTAATGACCACCGGTTTTTCTGTTGAACCTCCTTGAATTTCATCAAAAAAGCCCGACATCATATACAAACCAGAAATCGTATGATACTGGCCATCAAGAACGCCTTCAAATCCACGAATGGGTTCCCAAAGTCTAAGAGAATCCTTCACTTCGCCGCTATCCAGTTGAGGAATGTACGGATTCACCTCGATGTCAGCAGTCAGCTTGGCACATTCAATAACAATACCTTCTTCATAAAGATTGCTCCAGTGCATGAACATCTCAGAAAAGCCAAACAGTTCTCCCCTGTTGGAAATCTGGTAGCAGCCATCGTCACCCTTTGCAGGCTTTACAGGAACACCTTCCCACTTGGCATAAAATTTCTTGCTGCCCGCATCGGTGTCAGAAATTTCGGTCACCGGTTTTCCTTCAAATTTTTCGTTGGTATACCAGCCTTCAAAACCAAAGCCGATTTTACTTAGAACAGGAAGTGTAACCTTTTTGCCATAAGTATAGCTCTTGATTTCAGACAAAGTATCTACAAAGGAATACAGGCCAACGTCAAAGGAATAGGATCCATAGGGATCGTTTAAGAAAGGAATCGCACGAAGAGAATCCTGCCCCCAGATTTTTCCAGAAATTCCATTCTTGCTGTAGTTGTGCAGTTGGACCGTTGCAGCCCCCTTTTTCAACTCAAGTTCATCCACAAAGGTTCCCTTGGATTCAGGCCAGTTTCCGCAATAGAAACTGTTCTCCACTTCGTAAGAGCCCATGTTCAAACCTACAAAAGCCCCTTTGTCCTTGTCTTCTTTCTTTTCGCGATAACTGTCTGCAAAAGAGTTGATCAAGGTGAAGGAGCCTTCATTTAAGCCAAGGAATCCACCAAGGGCGTAATATCCTCCAGAAGCACTTCTTGTTTCTGAATTGATCACCTGCGCAGTTGCATTTTTGGCGTTGTACCCGATTAGGCCCCCCGAAATGGTATCGCCCCAAACACTTCGAAAGCCACCATCCGTAGCTAAGATTTGCAAACTAGCACCTGTTTCGTTCAAGCCAACCACACCACCGGCAATTGAATCTGCAGTAAACATGCAGTCATCAAAAAACAGGTTTTCGACAAGGAGATAGCCTTCGTTTATTGCCACAAGACCCACATTCTTATGCCCCTGGAAATAGGCATCCAGAATCACGACATTTTGAATTACAACGGGCTTGTCCTTTGTACCTCCAACAGATTTATTTATAAAGCCGACATTGTCTGTAGCTTTTTCCCTAAGACGAAATCCTTCGATGGTATGTCCCTGTCCGTCGAATAATCCGGAAAACTCCTTGATGGAAATCCAGGTTGCAAGGGAATCCGCAGTATCATTGAATTCAATATCTGCAGTCAATTTACCACAGGCGGAAATCTCGGGCTTACGGCCATCGGCATAGGTTCCGTTTACAATGTGGGCAAAACCGTAAAGTTCGCTACGGTTAGAAATCTGGTAGCAACCATCTATTTTTTTAGGCTCTGCAAAATCGGTGGGTATGTAATACTTGGCCCCAAAAGAACAAACTGACAATAGTAGAACTATTGCAGCAAGAATACGACTATTCATGTTTCCTCCCAAATAACATTCTAAATCCCCGACACCCTACAAAATATAGATACTTAAGTCGCAAATGAAACCTTAATCTTGCGTGCATTTAGTTATAATTTTAGCATGAACTACACTCCATATCGCGATTTACTGTTAAAGCTTTTCCCAAACTATCTCAAGGTGCGAAAACTGCCCTTGAATGGAGGTATGAGCTGCCCCAACTTGGATGGCACCAAAGGTTTTTCGGGCTGCAGCTACTGTAACAACCGCAGTTTCAGCCCGGTATACGACTTGGCAAAGGTCAGCATCCAGGAACAGCTGGACCAGTTCGTTCCGAAGCTTCGCGAAAAGTATCCCAATGCAGGAATCCTGGCTTACCTGCAGCCCTACACAAATACCCATGCTCCCCTGGAGCACCTGAAAGGCATTATTGACCCGATCATAAAGCATCCTGAAGTGGCTGGGCTCGCCATCGGCACCCGCCCCGATTGCCTGGAACAGGAGAAAGTGGATTACCTGGCAAGTCTCAACAAGAAAAAGCCAATCATCGTAGAAATCGGTTTGCAGACAGCCAACGACTTGACTTTGGCAGGAATCAACCGTCGTCACACCCTGAAGGAGTTCGAGGATGCAGTCATGCGTTGCCAGGCCGCGGGCCTTACCGTTACAACACATGTCATCGTGGGACTTCCTGGCGAAACCTTGGTGGATTTCAAGAAGACCGCCCAGGTGGTTCGAGACCTGCATTTGGCTGCAGTCAAGATTCATCCTCTCCACATTGTCACGGGAACCGTCATGGCCCAGGAGTTTACCGCAGGCGAATTCAAGTTGCTGTCCTTTGAGGATTACTGCTATGCCGTTGCCGAAATGATCAAGATTATCGGCATGGAAACCGCCATCGAACGGTTCA
Source organism: Fibrobacter sp. (assembly GCA_024398965.1). Taxonomy (NCBI): domain Bacteria; kingdom Pseudomonadati; phylum Fibrobacterota; class Fibrobacteria; order Fibrobacterales; family Fibrobacteraceae; genus Fibrobacter; species Fibrobacter sp. The sequence goes on from JAKSIF010000005.1 coordinate 30,669, forward strand.
GCGGAGAAAGCCCCAGCGACATGCTGCTGGCTCCGGACTGGTGCGGCGAGCGTGACAAGATCATCTCCACCGTAGAAAAGATTCTGAACGGCGAAGACCTCAACAAGCCGGTGATTCCCGCGCTTTAAATTTCTATCTTTACGCTGTAAATCATAACGAAGTTACTAAAGGAACTTTATAATGTCCAAGAATACCAAGACCGTAAAGGCCGCTTCTACAAAGGCAACAAAGCCCGCTGCAAAGCCTGAAAAGAAATCTTCCGGCAAGTCCGGCACCCAGACCAACATGTGGACCGGCCGCTTCGCCAGCGGTATGGCACAGTCCATGGTGGACCTGTCCTTCAGTCTCCAGTTCGACGCAGAACTCATTGAAGAAGACATCGAAGGCAGCATCGGTCACGGCAAGGGCCTGGTAGAATCCGGCGTTTTAACCAAGGCTGAATACAAGAAGATTTGCGACGGTCTCAAGACCATTCTCGACGATTACCACGCAGGCAAGAACCTGTGGCAGCCTTCCGACGAAGACATCCACATGGCCGTAGAACGCGTACTTACCGAACACATTGGCGCCCTGGGTAAGAAAATCCACACCGGCCGTAGCCGCAATGACCAGGTCTGCACCGACTTCAAGCTTTACATGCGTCACCGCGCTGCAGAAATCCGCGCACTCGAAGTGGAATTGATGGACGTGGTCCTGGACCTTTCCAAGAAGTACTTCGGCAAGCTGATGCCGGGCTACACCCACCTGCAGCAGGCACAGCCCATCTACTTCAGCCATTACCTCATGAGCATGTTCTTTGCAGTAAGTCGCGACGTCAAGCGCTTGGACAACTTCCTGGAACTGCACTCCCAGCTGCCTCTGGGTAGCGGCGCCATGGCTGGTTCCGCATTCCCCTACCAGCGCGCCCTGGTTGCAAAGGAACTTGGCTTCAAGGACGTGAGCCCCAACTCCATCGACGCCGTAAGCCATCGCGACATGATGCTGGAATTCAACGCTGACCTCGCCATCATCGCAAACACCATGAGCCGTTACGCCGAAGATTTCGTGAATTGGAGCACCAGCGAATTCGGCTTCCTCACCTTGCACGATGCATTCAGCAGTGGTTCCTCCATGATGCCCCAGAAGAAGAACCCCGACTCCATGGAACTGATCCGCGGTAAGTCTGGCCGTATGCTGGGTAACTTTAGCGCCATGTACACTCTGGTGAAGGGCGCTCCCCTTTCCTACAGCCGCGACCTGCAGGAAGACAAGGAACCTGTCTTCGATAGCGTCCACAACGTAAAGGTGATCCTCCGCGTTATGAAGGAAGCTCTGGAAACAGCACGTTTCAACTTCGACAAGATGCAGGCCAAGATGCTGCCGGCGCTGCTGGCTACCGACCTGGCAGACTTGCTGGTGGAAGCTGGCGTTCCGTTCCGCGACGCACATCACGTGGTCGGTAGCCTGGTCGGCGAAGCCGCCCGCCAGGGTAAGGAATTTACGGACCTGTCCGACGAATCCTGGGCAGCCGCCGGCGTTCCCGACGTCGCCCGCATGAAGAAGACCCTCACCTTCGAATACAGCGTCAGCCGCCGTAACATCGAAGGCGGTACCGGTCCCAAGTCCGTGAAACAGCAGTTCGTAAAGGCCGACGCTCTTCTCAAGAAGTTTAAGAAAGCGTAAGGCTTGATGCAGGATAGTCTCTGGATTCTTCACCCCTAACGGGGTTCAGAATGACGCGTAAATTATCGGGGTTCAGAATGACGCATGAGTTGTCTGGATTCAGAATGACGAGTGAGTAGTCCGAGTTCAGAATGACGTGCAAGTTGTCTGAGCACAGAGTGACACGTAAATTACATTAAAAAACCGCAGCCCGATGGTTGCGGTTTTCTTTTTTTCATTTGTTAATGAAATCGTTAATAAACAACCCTTAAATTGTTCAAAAAACTCAGTCATTAGTTAACGAAATCGTTAACAAGCAATGAAATATCATTTTCGCGAGAAGAGCTACGACATGGCTTTAGTCCATTTAAATTTCATCATTAGCATTCTTGACGCAGCGGACAGAAAGCCCATTGGATTTCTTGTCCTTGTGGCCATCGCTGAAATTGCTATAGAAATTCAGGAACAAGCTATAAGCGGTATTCTCGTCGGCTTCTACAGATGACCAAAAATAGGCACTCTGGTGCAAATCATAGAATCCATCGCCATCGAAACCGCCAGCAGGCTTGGCGGAGAAACCATAGTAGTCACCGCCCTTCCCCTTAGCCCAATCCTTTTCCGTCTGCAGGGCATAAGCGCCACCGGCATAATTGAAAAGAGCATAGAAGTCTTCGGAAGTCGGCAGGCGCCAGCCCTCGGGGCAAATTTCCATTGCGGTCTTCCAGTTGTACAGACGACCGTACTTGGCGCAAGAATCGGCGTCATCCTTATAGCACCAGTTATCGCCCTTGTCTACAGCAAGATTTTCGGCAAACCATACAAGTCCATCAATTTCAATGGTATTGTAAGTCTTACCTTCGTACTTCAAAGATCCATAACCGTAATCGACGGGAGGGATTTCCGCTGCCACAAAGGCCTTCGTCGTATCAAAGACAACCCTTGACGTATCGGTAATGCAGCGAACAGACATTCCATGGCCCTTGTAATATTCGCCATGATCCAGGAAGTTGTTGTCGTAACGTAAGGTCCAGCCGGCAGCTGTACCAGCATCAATTTCATTTACAGACCAGAAGAAAGCGAACTTTTCTGTTTCCATGAAATCTTCGCCATCGTTGTTGCGTCGGCCGGCAGCAAGGGCGTTAAAACCAAAGCGGTTTACGCCTACGGCCACGGAATCAGACTTTTTCCAACCCGACTTGGACTTCAAGCTAGCGCCAACACTTTCCACGCCATTTCTCAGGTCAACATATTTTGCAAGGGCAACCCAATCAGACTCCATAGGCAAGCGCCAGCCATTAGGGCAAACCCCCTGCAGATCACTATAAATCTTGTCCTTATACTGAAAACTAGAATCCACCATCAGCGCTGCGGTCCAAGAATAAAGACGACCATACTTTTCACAGTTTTCTTCGTCATTTTCGTAGCACCACGTATTTCCCTTAAGTACCTTATCCGAGGACTTTCCTTTATACTTCAGGTTCTCGGCCATCCAGACCTTATCGCCAATTACCGTAACGGCATACTTTTTTCCGTCACGGGAATCCTTGAAGATGTTATCCGTAATCTTGAGCGATCTCATGTAATCATCATATGCGTCATCATAGTCCGCCACATGGTCCGCGCAACTGCAAAGAACACCTGCCAAAAAAAGACCAGAAATCCATTTCATTCTATTCATTTGTCCCCCATTAGAATAAGACGTAGCTTACCATAAAGTACACAGCAGCTGCAAGCAACCCCACAGAAAGCATATAGTCAGCATTTCTTTCCGACTGCAAATCCTTGATTTTTTCTCGATTTCTATGATAAGTATATTCCGAGCTAAAGTCACGACTGCGAACCAAATCTACAGCGTCATCATCACAGTCCAACCCATCAAACAAACTACTAACGGAAAATGCGAAGCCAAGAGTGGCGAATAGCAACTGGTAATTAAAGCCCTTGCCACGATGATTTTCCGTTGCGGAACTGCTTACCGACACGTCTGTCGGAACATTGGCAGGTTCAGCCTCATAGACAATGGGCCGTTTGAAATCAAAATGAGGAATGGATTCTTGAGCAAACAAAAATCCAGACATTACAAGAACTAATGCTAAAAGAAATCTCATATAACCCCTAATACAAGGGGTAATATAAGTAACAAGTACGGAATAAGCTTGTTTTTTTTCGTAAACTTCCATAAACAACAAAGTTTGGAGAAAAACAGGCTACAACTACTTCTTATCCTGAGGAACCAGGCGTTCCACAATGCGGAAAAGGTCGTTATAGATTTCCAGGAAGTCTTCAATCCAGATGGGATCGCGCTCGCCAACCACGTGGAAGGTTTCTTCCAGAGTGTGGCGGGCGTTATACGGGCCGATCAAGGCACCAGCCGGCTGAGCCATTCCGCCCATCATGCCGGCAGAGAACACCGCCTGACGGGCACGATAACTACGGCGGAGTCGGGCGATTAGCGCTGCTCGTAGCGAAAGCAGTTCATCATGCGCCTGAAGGAACTCCCCTGCGTTAATCCAGGATTCCACCAGATTCAAGCGGCGTAGAATAGCATCGCGTTCGGTTGCCGGAATCAGCTGGCGTTTGTTGGCCAAGGTTGCCTTAATCTGGCCAGAAATATTCTGAAGCAGAGGAGCCTTCCAGATAACAATGGGATTTTCCGCAAAGCGGACGTCCGCATCTTCCTTTGGACTGTGCGTTTTAACCCAACGTTCCAGTTTTTCGGCAACCATCTGGGCTTCCGGCAAGCGATCTACCGCCACATATTCGCCGGCACGGTTCAGCAGGTTGTCCGCATAGACCATACGCCAGTGAGGCAGCTTTCCGCTCTTGCGGATAGCGTCGATATTCAGGCGAAGATTCTCTAAACGTTCCTGCATATTACCTAGCTCACTACTTCTGCCTGTCCATCATCTGGAGCGGAGTCACACCGATTTCCACACGACGATTCAAGCGACGATGCTCCTCGCTATCGTTAGGATACTTGGGCTGATGTTCGCCAAAGCCAGCTGCAAACAAACGATCCGGCGGAAAGCCCTGGGCTATCAAGGTCTTAACCACGTTCACGGCACGTTCCGTAGAAAGATTCCAGTTGGTATAAGTTTTAGACTTCACCGGAGTATCGTCGGTAAAGCCGCTGACCATGATTACATCGGTGGAATCCATGGCCTCCAGCAAGCCCTTGCTAATGCCGCGAATCACACCCACACCTTCCTGAGTCAGGTCTGCGCCGTTAATCGGGAACAGGAACTGAGCCTGAATCTGGATCTTCCCGCCTTCAAGGGCAATCAAGCCAGCCTCGATGGAAGTCTGTAGACTCTTGGAAAGAAGGGCGTTACGTTCCGCCGCAATCTTACGCATTTCTTCCTGGCAGCTAAGCACTTCCTCTTCGGTACGGGTCAAGTCCTCGGCCTTCTGTTCCTTAAGGGTAGCCATGGCTACAAAGGCAAGGATGAACAACGACACCAGGGCAACACCCAGGTCCGTGTAGGCCATCCAAGGATTGCTGTTATCGTCTTTCTTGAAACGCATGGATTAGCCCTCTACCTTCGGCTCTTCAACTGCGGGAGCAGCACTTACGCTACTTGCGGAAGCTCGCTGAGTCTGTTCCAAAACTTCCAGGAGGATTTCCTGGGTCTTGACCGCATTTTCCATAAGGACTTCGCTTGCACGTTCGTGGAAGGCTTCCAGAGACTGGTTGAGGTGTTCCACAAAGTTTTCTTCTTCCTCGTGTTCAGCGGTATCACCACTGAGCTTTTCGAGAATCGTTTCGAGACCGGCGCGAAGCATTTCGAGATTGGCGCTGAGTTCGGACTGGTTCACGCGCATAAGTTCTGCGGTTTCCACAATGTTTCCGCCAAGAGCGTCGGTTGCTTCCTTTTCCTTGACAACCCGTTCATCGATGCTGACAGTAAGAGCCTTCTGGGCCTCAAGCAGCACAGCAGAAGTTTCGGAAAGCTTCTGGAATGCATCCAGGATGTCGTTGGAAAGAGCTCCAAGCTTTTCGGAAACAGAGGCGGAAAGTTCGGCGGAACCAGCCTGAGCCTTTTCGGCAACCTGCAGAGCCACGTTCTTGAGAGTCTCGAGACCTTCGCGCTGGGCATCCACATTGGAGGTCGCACGTTCTTCGAGACGCTGCATAAAGGAATTCCACTGTTCGTTGGACTGCTTAACCTGATCGGAAACAGAGGCAGCGATATTCTGTGTTGTGCCAGCCATGGCAGATTCTGCGGCAGAGGCAACACCATCCAGACCGGCCTTGACATCGGATGCGACGCAATCCAAGCCAGACTTAACATCAGAAGCAACCTTGGAAAGAGCGCTTTCCATATTGGCGGAAAGGCCATTCAACTTGTCGTCCAGCTTTGCCGGGATTGATTCCACAGAAGAAGACAGGGCCTTGACGCTCTGTTCCATGGGAGTGAAAGCTCCAGTAAGAGAAGCGCTGACAGAGGAACCAAGGTTCTGCATGGAACTATTCATATTGGCCATTGCAGAGGAAAGGGCTTCGTTCAAGTTCTTTACGGATGCAGACATTTCTGCAGAAACCTTTTCTACGGATCCTGCCACATTCTGGTTCATCTTAGCTGTAGTTGCGGACAGTTCCTCGCCCACCTTGTTCACAACACCAACGAGACCGGCCTGCACTGCGGCAGTTACACTCTTCAAGTTCTGTTCCACAGATTCGAAAAGGCGTTCAAGTTCATTCTTGCTCTGCTGTTCTTCGTCAGCGGAATCACCCTGCATATTCAAGGTAAGTGCATCAAGGCGAGCCATAAAAGAATCGCGAGCAGAAACCAAAAGGCTACGGGAAGCATTCAGGATAAGAGCGGCAAAGAGGCCACAAAGAGATGTTCCGAAAATTCCCTTCATGCCCTGGAACAACAGCTGGATTGTATCAAGAGTTCCCTGGGTCGTAGAATTGTCGATGGCCCCGCCGGCAGTTGCCACGGAATACATAAGGCCAAAGAAAGTACCCATCAGGCCAAGGAGAATCACGGAGCCGCCGGCACTGCGGGGAACCGAGATAGAAACGCTGTTACTCAACACCTCGTAAGCGATGGGAGAATCCAGACGGACGTTTTTAGACAAAAGCTTGCGGGCAAGCTTGAAACGTTCGGCCACAACGCCATCGCCGGCAACGCTGTAGGAGCCGCGGCTTTCGCAGGTTTCCAGGACTTCTGTTTCGGCAGCGATCTGCTTTGTCTTCTTGAGGGCGGAGACCTGCTCTACAATGAACACCACAAAGATGGCTGCCATAATGACCCAGCCAAACAAGGGGGCGCCAAAGTAGGTGGCACCTGCCAGCAAAACAGCAAGACCGACTACGGTTAGCAAGAGGATGGAAGTAAATGCATTTTTCATTTTATACCTGCATTATTTTAAGCCTTGTAAGAGGCTGAGGTTTCAAACAAATTCAACTGACCTCGGCTGAAACCGCGGAGGAACAAAGCCCACTTGCTCTGGTACCATTCAATAATCTGGATGGTAAGACCGCGGGCATAATCGCAAAAATCATCGGTAAAGGCCAGGAAGCCGTTTTCGTAGGCGTAGTGGGGATTCCAGTAACGGCCTACATTGCGAGCACAGCTTGTGGCTGAAGTGTAATAACGGGTCGGCCCCTTGGTATTGAAGGCTGCAGCAAAACGCTTCTTGGCGAGGGCATTCAAGGTACTGCGGAGAGACACCACCATGGCACTTTCCTTGTCCCTGAGGGATGCCTCGAGGCAAGGCAGCAACTTGGATACAGCGTCCACGGCACTTTCGGAATGCCAGTACTTGCAGAGCTTTTCCTGAAGCTGCATCACACGACCGTTCATACGTACAAAGAGTGGTTCCGCATCGCTTACCAGAAGATGGATCGTAGCCGAGTAGAGGGCGTTGATATCCTGCTTGTTGTTCTTGACAGTAAGCGCCCAGCCCTTCTCATCGTCGTGATGGAGGAAATCGCCGCCTTCAAGAAGTAGGCGGGTCACCTCCTCGGTAGAGAATCGCTGCATCCACTTGGTGCGGAATTCATCATACAGCTTATTTGCGTCGGCAATAATCTGCGGGAAGCTTGCATCGGCCAGTTTCCAGGCAGTTTCGCTAAAGGAAATCAATTCCGAGGAACCCACGTTCACAGAAGGATCGTTCAGCATGGCATCCAAATGTTCGTACAGAACAATGGACCATGTGACCATCATGGACTGCGACAGGTTCGCCACCATAGACGACCTATTGGGGCGCACCGAGAGACGGACACTGTTGCCCGTCATCTTGCGTATGGATCTGCGGAAAGTTTCCTGCACGCTTACCCCTTAGAAGCCAGTCTCTATGCGATGCCAGACATTGCGGTTGACACGCTTACCCTGACTAGAAAGTTCATCGGCTTCCTTGCGGACGTCGGCCTCAAGATTATTCTTGATCAAGCTCATGTCGCCTTCGAACTTTCCACCGGCTTCAAGATACAACCCGTAGACATTGTTGAAAATCTTTGTATCGGCAGAAAGGACCTGACCGGCACGAACGGAAAGGGCAAAGCGGTTTCTCGTAAATTCACAACGAGCCAGGAATACTTCGGGAACGTCATCAACCCAAAGACCATAGTAGTTGTTTACGAACTTCACGCTTTCGAAGATACCCTTGGAACGGAACACCGTATTACGGAAGGCATTCTCCACCACCAAGTTCTTGACCTCGAAGGGGCGGTTGGAAGATACGAAATGAAGGCCGTTCCATGTTTCGCTTGGATCGGAACTGCGGAATACCACAGGCTTTGCATCGGTACCGATAATCTTGACCGGACCTCTAAGCATCAACTTGGCATACTCCCCCATCAGGACAGTAACGCCCGGTTCAACGATCAAGGTATCATTCGCAGAAAAAACCACACCCTGTTCCAACACATAGGGGCTGTCGGATTCAAGGAGCTTCACCTTACCGTTTTCGGTCTGAGGAAAAGGCACCTGTGCAAAGGACGCTCCAACAAGGGAGCAAAGGGCCAGAGCAACAAAACTCTTAAATCTACGGAGCATTAAAGTTCACTCCTCAGTTTAATCTTCTGGATCACGTGCATTTCAGGAATGGCAGATTCTGCAACCAGGTCCTTAACGCTCAGGTCTCCGGAAAGTTCCATGTTCACGTTTGAAATTGTTCCGTGAGTCATATCGAAAATAATAGAACCGGAACCCACGATAAAGCCCTTGCTTTCCATGCGGAGGTCAGAGGAGGAGTCGGCAACTTCCTTGTAGCGGACATTCATTTCCACCTTAGCCATCTGAACACCATCGTGGACATACTGGTCCTGGAGAGTAAACGTCTTATAGACGGAGGTCGGACCGCTGGCACCGGGAATCACCATATCGCGTTCCCACTTTTCACCAATGGCGACAGCCTTGCCCGGAAGCTGGGGCTGGACCTTGAGGAACAGACGAATCAGGTCAAGAGCCTCGGTGCCAAGCATCACGGAATCTTCGATGACAGGATCGCTGACGGTACCATCTTTGGCCATCTTGAACTGGAAATGTTCAGTGGACATGTAACGTTCCATATTGCGAAACTCTTCAACGGTTCGCTTGTCGGACTTGTAATCCACGGAATCAATCTTCATTTCAAACTTTGCGGAGCCATCGTCGTAGGCAGTCAGCAAGTTGTTGGTAGCGCGAACCACAAGGTTCGTATTCATAGCTTCCGGAGTACCAATGGAATCACCCGGCAAGATAGCATTCAGGGATGATTCAAGGTAAAAAGTCTGGGCCGGAGTATTCTTGGTATTGAACTCAAGAACGTAATTCTGACCTTCACAAGCACACAAAATTAACAGAGCGGCAGAGCCGGCGAGAGATTTAATAAAAGTCATGCTTTTAATGTAGAAAAAAAAGCGTTCAACATCCCGTTGAGCCGCTTTCTAAAGGTCAAAAACCCCCTATGGATTTACATCCTTGGGCTTTGCCCCACTATCCCCCTTTTCCAGGCGCATCCGTTGGAAAAAAGACTTCAATAAACCGAGACATTCGTCGGCAAGAACGCCTCCAGTAACAGGGACCGGGCGTTTTAACGCATTATCCGTAATGACATCGATTGTCGTACCGCAGCCACCAAAGCGAGTATCAGGCGAGCCATAGACCACACGGCTGATTCTGCTATTGAGGATAGCGCCAGCGCACATGGGGCAAGGTTCCAGGGTAACGTACAAGGTGCAGCCATCCAAGCGCCAGTTATCAAGTTTGCTTGCGGCAGTCCCGATGGAGAGAATTTCCGCATGGGCGGTGGCATCCTTTAACATTTCGATCTGGTTATGTCCCTTCCCTATTACGACGCCGTCCTTTACGATGACACAGCCGATAGGGATTTCCTTTTCGTCAAAAGCCTGCTGAGCCTCACGAAGAGCCATGCGCATAAAACGCTTGTCTTCCTCAGCCAAGAGTTGTGCAGCAATTTCCAGAGGATCCACTTCAGCCATTACTTTATCCTAAATTCTGTCCGACAATGGATTTGAGTTTCTGCGTAAGCATTTCCACTTGAGCCTCAAGGGCTTCGCAACGACGTTCCAAGGCAGCAAAGCGACGGTCATGTTCCGCATCCTTTACAGCCTGGCGATGAAGTTCCTCGTCCTGGACATCATTCTTGTTGCTCAGGGAATCCAGACGGAAATCGTGTTCCTTGTCCTTGGCAGCCTGGGATTTCAACTTAAAATCCTGATTCTGATTCTGGGACACCAGATCATCAAGGCGGGCGTCGTGCTCGCGGTCCTTCTCACGAAGTTCTGAAATAACTTCTTTTACCTCAGCCATTTTAAACGCCTTGATTACTTTACGCCACGACCATAGGCGCAGTTATTGTCTTCGTGCATGTAGTCGCCATCGTGATAGTAGGCGGCACGGGCACGGCAACCGCCACAACGGTCATTGAACTTGCAGCTACCGCAAGAACCCTTGTACTCCTTGGTACGAAGCTTCTTGAACACGTCGGCTTTGGCCCAGATTTCATCGAAGGGAGTGTCGTGAACATCGCCGGCATCTTCCAGCATGTAGGCGCAGGGACGAACAATGCCCACCGGGTTGATAATGCAATAGTCGAGGCCCGCGAGGCAACCGCGGGTGTAGCGAGTCTTGATATCCAGCTGGTCTGCAATACGCAGGAACTGAGGAGCGCAAGTGGGCTTTACAGGAATGCCCAAGGTGCGGCTCTTTTCCATGATGCCACGAAGGAGCTTTTCGTATTCGGCAACCTTCAAGGCATGATCTGCAATTTCCTTGCCGCGTCCCACAGGCACCAGGAAGAAAATCTGATGGTTTACCGCACCGATGCTCTTGACCCAATCCATGATGTCAAAAATTTCACCCTGATTCCAGTCCATGATGGTCGTATGAATCTGGAACGGGAGACCTGCGGCCTTGCAGTTTTCGATACCGGCCATGGTCAGTTCAAAGGCGTTATCCAATCCACGGAAATCATTATGACGCTTAGGATCGATGCTGTCGATGCTGATACCCATGGCCATGGCTCCGGCCTTCTTAAGGCCCTGAGCCAGTTCTGCAGTAATCATGGTTCCGTTAGTACCGAATACAGGACGGAGACCATTCCTGGAAGCATGTTCCACCAATTCCAAAATGTCCGGGCGGGTCATGGGTTCACCACCGCTGAAAATCATGATCTTGAAACCGGCCTTGGTGATTTCATCAATGAGCTTGTGGCCTTCGGCAGTTGTCAGTTCACGGTCCCTGGTACCACCAGCGTTCTGGTAGCAATGCTTACAGGTCAAGTTGCACTTATTGGTGGTCATCCAAGAAACGATCATGATTATCCTCTTTTTATTCGAGTCAAATATAGAAAACGGAAAAAATTAACATGGATTTCCTTTCTACATAGAACTTACAAAGTCTAGTTGGAATCGGACACCCTGATTTTCTTGACCTGATTTTTAAACCTTAGCAGATAAACCCCTGCATTCGGAAGGCCTTTCAAGATGTTTTCCCTTGATCCTGAAAATTTTCCCATGAATTGACCGTTCAAATCAAAGACATCTACGGATTCGTTCACATTCTCTCTTGGCAAGAAAGCCTTCAAGACATCCACCGATTCCGAAGAACTGGATTCTGCAACTGAGGAACTACTGTTTATCACAGAGGAAGAACTGCCGGGAACATCCGCAAAAGAAGAACTGCTTTCGGCAACAGGAATTTCTTCTTCCGGAGTATAGCTAGCCCAATCAATCTGTGTCTGGAATTTAAGCCGAGGAGCTTCGGTACTGCCAGCCACCCCTTCTACGGACCAGTCGTTGGTATGCCAGAAATTGATCATTAGGGAAGCCGGCTTCTGGGTAATGCGTTCCTTAGGACCGCGATAATCCCACAGGGTAATGGTATCCTTTTCATCCTTTGGGTTGACAATCCACCAGCGAATATGATCGCTCATCCAGTCAAAGCCGTAGGTATAGAACTGCGCACTGGCATCGTAACCTTCGATGGCAGGAATGGTTTCCGGCAAATTTTCATCACCTGTCAAGCGCGCGCCGCCGCTCCAGGAATTCGCGTAAGTGGTACTGATTATTTTTCCTGTAGCAAGATTGATGGTGCGGTTCACCTTCCCCATCTTTCCGGTTTCATCATTGAAGTCCGTATAGGCGGTCATATAGACGATACGAGGATCCGCTATAAGCCATTCAAAATCAATTTCAGAATTGTCGGGAATGCCATTGCCATTTATGTCCGGCGTCTGGGCAGAACCATACTTATCGTTGTAATATGTGTAGAAGCCAACGACAGCTCCTGCCTTAGGTTGCTCGGAACCACGGGCAGATGCGGTCTTGATGCGAGCCACGTAACGGCCAAAATGTCCCATCTTTTTGGATGTATAGTTTGGGCCTTGCCAGGCTCCCGCCTTTTCCGTAGGGTCCAATTCCAGCAGGAGGACCTTCGTGCCCGATTCATCGGGAGACTCGTAGCCAGAAATATGAGTGAACGCAGCCTTATTACCACCGGAACCGTACGTAAAATTAGTTGGAGCGGAACTGTCAAACGTTTCAATATAAGAACCGGCAGCCAACGCTGACGATGAACAAACAGCCGCAACTGCAAAAAATTTAGCAGCATCCAAAACAGATGATTTCATATGTAATCTCCCATAAACACTTACATCCAATATACTCTTTATTTTGTATAAAAAAACACGGGTAACAAAAAAAGGTCCCACAAGGGGGAACCTTCTCAAATTACATAGCGATGAAGAGCTGAAAAAATTATTTTTACTTCTTAACCTTGGCAGCAATAGTCAACGCTGCAGAAACGATTACAGCCAGGAGCGTGGGGCCGACAGCCTCGAAGCCCGTAGTAACAGCAACCTGATAAACTGCGAAACCCGCAAGCCAGGAGAACAGATTCCAGATCCAGAAACCCTTCTGTTCCAGGTGTTCCTTCACAAAGAAGAAGGAAACCAGAAGCACGGCGGCCATGGGCGCAAAGACAGAGGCGATCATGTACAGGAAGTGAATGTAGTGATCCACAATGCCCCAGATGGCAAGAACCGTACTGAGTGCGCAAACCACAACGCCAGTAATTTTAGGGTTCAGCCTGTTAACAATGGCCTTGGCAGATTCGCCTGCGGAATTTGCCGCCAAAAAATTGGTAGTCACCGTAGAAAGGGCCACGATGAGAATTCCCGGAATACCTATGCCCGCCAAAAGAATAGCCTGGGCAATGTTGGTTCCCACACCGAGACCCGCAATCTGCAGACCGATAAAGTACATCCAAAAGCTCGCAATCGTGTAGGAAACCGCGGAAACAGCAGTCGCCGCCGTAGGGCGTTCCGCATCCTTGGTGTAGTCAGAAATCACCGGCAGCCAAGATAAAGGCATAGCAATGGAAATTTCAAAGACCGTCCAGAAACCAAACTGGTGGGCGGTCTGGGAAGCCGCAGCATCGGATGCCACTGCGGCAGTATCCACTCCGAAAAGTTTTGCAGTCAAAACCACCAGAAGAATGGTCAAAAGGCTCATGATTACAGTAGTAATCTTCGCCGTCTTACGAAGTCCCACAAAGACCCAGGCGGCAATCAGCACAGCCAACAGCACGCAAGTCAAAGGGAAAGAAATGGGCAGATTCAAACCCGCCAAGGCAAGAGCGCCTTGAGCGTTCAAGACAGCAATCCAGCCAATGAGCTGCAACAGGTTCAAGGATGCAAAAAACTTGGAACCATACTTACCGAAGGTAGACGCAGTAGTCTCCATGGCATTCAGGCGAACCTTGGCACCGATAAGACCAACGAAATACAGCATGATGCCGCCCAAGACATGGCCAAGAATCAGCGGAAGCCACAGACCATCGGGAGTATTTGCGGCACCAATTTCAATACCGCATTCAATTTCAGAAACTGAAATGGCAACGCCAAACCATATAATGCCATTGGTAAAAATGCTCGTCTTCTTTTCCATACCTTACACACTTTGTTCTAAATCCATCATAAAAATAGAAATAGTCCTATTCTATAGCAAGGCTATTCCCTTATACTTTTTCTTAATTAACCACGATAGATTTTATTTATCGAAGGCCTTTATTTTGTTCTAAGGTAGATTAGCGATTTTCGATTACCTTACCGAAGAGCGTCCCTGCGTTCTTTTCGATCTCCTCAAGAAGTTGCTCTTCATTAGAAGCCTTTGCTGTAATACTTGAAATCAGCTTGCTAGTTTTTGTTTCATACAATTCTACGGTGATGGTCATGAAGGAGGCGAACTTTCCAATGCGAGCCTGAGTCACAAAATCAGCGGCAATGTTCCGTCCTGTTTCTGCCAGGCAGCTTCCCTCACATTCTTCCAGGGATTTTCCGGGAGGAAGCATGACACTGATGTTTTCACGAGTCATCACAACAAAGCCCTGCCTTGCCGGCAATGTACGGCTTGCCGCATCACGAAGGACATCGGTCAAGAAAAGGCGAGAGTTATAATCCAAGAGTTCTGCCCCCGCCGCAGTTTCGAGCACAGCAACGTACGTCGTCGGATAATCTTTTTCTGTAACAGGTGCATCCACCGGGGCTGCAGGTTGCTTGACGTCACTCTCAAATTTTTGAGTAGCTGGTCTTTGCCAAGCATCATCAGGCTCTGAGTAATTTGGATTGCCGCAATTCAATACGATATCAAAATCTTTTTTTTCGTAATAATTCATCCCACCAAGAATCGGGTCAAAAATCCATCCAAAATAAACCCATGAGAATAGATTTCCTACAATGTACCATCCACCAGAAAAATGAGATTCAACAGTCTGATGCGCAGTTTCGCAACCTTTTTTCCTGGCGACAACACTGACCGTACCACTCTTAACTTGTACAGAAACATGCCCTCGCCCCGAAAACTCACCTTCATTGGTTATTACAGAAATGTCGGCATTGTCATCTGCAGAATAGAAATTAAGAGTCTTCCTACCGCCATTCATAATGGTGGCACAGCTAGACAGCATTAGCAGCGAAATGAAGACTACTATAAACTTCATCTATTCACAAGCGGGATAGAGCGAAAACCTACAGGCTTTTCAAGACCTTGCGGGCTGCGGCGATAGTCTTTTCGATGTCGTCATCCGTATGGGCGGAGCTCACAAAGATGGCCTCGAACTGGCTGGGAGCCAGATAGATGCCTTCATCCAGCATTCCCAGGAAGTACTTGCGGAACAGTTCCAGGTCGGATTTCTGCACATCGGCAAAGCAAGTAACCGGACCGGGCGTAAAGAAGACGCAACCCATGGAGCCTACCTGGTTGGTAGTCATGGGAAGGCCAGCCTCGTCTGCAGCTGCCTTCAAGCCCTTGAGGAGGGTGGTGGTAGATCGTTCGGCGCGGATATAATGTTCGGGATTGCCGCTGAGTTCTCGCATGGTGGCAAGGCCTGCAGCCATAGCCACCGGATTGCCAGACAAGGTGCCAGCCTGATAGATTCCGCCCAAGGGAGCGATCTGCTGCATCACATCCAAGCGGCCGCCGTATGCACCCACAGGCATGCCGCCTCCGATAATCTTACCGAAGGTAGTAAGGTCCGGAGTAATGCCGTACAGGCCCTGAGCGCAGTGAATACCCACTCGGAAACCGGTCATGACTTCATCCACAATCAGGAGAGCGCCATGCTTCTTGGTTTCGTCGGAAAGGGTCTGGAGGAATTCCTTAGAAGCAGGCACAACGCCCATATTGCCAGCCACAGGTTCCACAATGACACCGGCGATTTCATCACCGATCTTGTCGAAAGTTTCACGAACCTGAGCCACGTCGTTATACTGCAGAGTCAAGGTGTACTTGGCAAGGTCTGCAGGAACGCCCTTGCTGCTAGGCTTGCCAGTAGTCAGCATGCCGGAGCCAGCCTTAATCAGCAAGCTGTCGCTGTGACCATGATAGCAACCTTCAAACTTGATAATCTTGTCGCGACCGGTAAAGCCTCGAGCCGCACGGATAGCGCTCATGGTGGCCTCGGTACCGGAGTTCACCATACGAATCATCTGGATGCTGGGCACCAACTGCATCACCAGCTTTGCAAGCTCCGATTCCAATCCACAAGGAGCACCAAAGCTCAAGCCGTTCTGTGCCGTTTCCGCCACCGCCTTGATGACGGAATCATGGGCGTGACCCAACATCATGGGACCCCAGGAACCCACATAGTCCACATAGTCGTTGCCATCTACATCGTAGATGTGGCTGCCCTTAGCTCGGGCAATGAACGGAGGTGTCGCCCCCACGTTACCAAACGCACGAACAGGACTGTTGACGCCACCAGGCATCAGGGACTTTGCTTCAGCAAACAGCTTTTCACTAACAGAATGATTCATAAGGGGAAAGGTAGAAAAAAACACCTGACATGTATCAGGTGTTCTCTTCTATCCGCTAACCTTCGTAATGGCCCTTGCAGGAAATCACGTCGATAATGTCTCCGTTGACCCGATAGACCAGGCGGTTGGTATCGTCGATTCGACGACTCCAGAATCCCGTGAGATTCCCTTTCAATGGTTCGGGCTTGCCGATGCCGTCTTCGGCGCTTCGCTCAACATCTTTCAAGAGCTGATTGATGCGCTTGAGAGTCTTCTTGTCTTGGGACTGCCAGTACACATAGTCGCTAAAGGCGATTTCAGAAAAAGCGATTTTACTCATTCTCCATAGCCTCCAACTCATCCATTGTCTTTACGATAACCTTCCCCGCCTTGATGGCGGCAGCGCTTTCTTCCAGGAACTTCATGTTGCTTTCGCTGTAGAATGGATCCGGAGCGGCGACGTCGAAAGGAATGCGGTTCTCTCTCAAGACCGCCTTGACGAACAAGTTGAGGGCAGAGGATGTGGATAGCCCTACTTCCTTACAGAACTTGTCGAAACGTTCCTTATCCTTGGTTTCGATTCGTGCGGAAATTGTAGAAAGAGCCATAGCTATACCTCCATTTTCCGACAATGTAATACATTCGCTTGCATTTTGCAAGCTATTTTGACACAATACAGCAGATTCTGCCATTTTTTCACCTTATTTTGGGATTTTTAATATTCAACGAAACATTCTCTACACAGTATGTAGAGATTGTTCTTGTACAATTCAGCATGGTTGATTGGTTTAAGTTACTTTAGGCATAGCATCTCCTTTTTTTGAAAAAAACTTTTTTGCAAAAAACAAAAAAACACAAGGTGAGAGCCGCGACAGAACGCTTGCGTTCTGGCATGGCCGAACCGAAGTTTTTTCTGCAAAAAAAACACCTGATTTTTCATCAGGTGTTCAGGAGACTATTCGTAACGCTCGGGAGGGAATATAGAAACGAGGGTTATTTTGTAAAGGGTTACTTTGTTAAAAATCTGTAAATTACTTTAACGGACCACTCTTTTCAAAATTGAGAATTTACTTCAACAAACCACTCTTTTCAAAATTGAGAATTTGCAAGAGCAAATTTTATTTGCTATAGCAAATTCTTTTCCAAAATTTCCTTGGCGTGGTAGGTGATGATGATGTCGGCACCGGCGCGCTTGAAGGCGATCATGTTTTCGCGGATGATGGCGTCTTCGTCGATCCAGCCCAGGGTACCGGCGGCCTTCACCATGGAGTATTCGCCGCTGACGTTATATACGGCCACGGGAACGTTGCTGATTTCTGCAGCACCGCGGAGCACATCCAGGAAAGCGAGGCCCGGCTTCACCATGACGATATCAGCACCTTCTTCTAGATCCAATTCCACTTCGTGCATGGCTTCGCGACCATTGCGGACATCCATCTGGTAAGTCTTGCGGTTGCCGAAATGGGGAGCGGAGTCAGCGGCATCGCGGAAGGGGCCGTAGTAGGCACTGGCGAACTTTGCGCTGTACCCCATGATCGGCGTATTGGTAAAGCCTGCTTCGTCAAGGGCTTCACGGATAGCGGTAATGTGACCATCCATCATGTCGCTGGGGGCAACCATGTCGGCACCGGCAGCCACTTGAGAAACAGCAGTCTTTGCCAGCAGTTCCAGAGTGGAGTCGTTATCCACATCGTGATCCTTAATGATACCGCAGTGACCGTGACTCATGTATTCGCAGAGACACACATCGCAAATGACGTAGATTTCCGGGAACTTGGCCTTGATGGCGCGAACGGCTCGCTGGACAATGCTGTTCTCGCCGTAAGCTTCGGAAGCCATTTCGTCCTTATGGTCGGGAATGCCAAAGAGCAGCACAGACTTGAGACCCAACGGTCCGAAGGTTTCGAGCTCCTTCAGCAGTTCATCGATGCTGAAACGGAACTGGTTAGGCATGCTGGAGATTTCTTCTTTGACGCCTTCTCCTTCTACCACGAACATGGGGTAAACGAGGCAATCGGGGCTGACGGAAGTTTCCGCAATCATGTTGCGGATGGTGGTATTCTGACGTAAACGACGAGGACGGACGATCATAATGAGTATTGAGTTTTGAGTATTGAGTTTTGAGTTTAGATTTTTTAAACGCGAAAAAACTATGACACGGTTGTAGGGTCGAGGAAATTCTTTTCAATTTGTTCCAAATCCTGGCCCCAGTCGGTCTGGATTTTCTGTTTCAGTTTTTTGGCGAGACTGGGTGCGCGACCGCGGGTAGAAACGGTGACGGTAATGTTTTCCCCAAAGTCCATTCGGGCGGGAACAATAAAGTCTCCATCCAGATAATCACAGGCGTTGTTCACCATAATGCGGCGAGCACGGGCATCATTGCTGACCTGCGCGTTTACAGCCGGCTGGTCCGTGCAGATGTACACCATGGATACACCGCGAAGATCCGTAGAATCGTAAGGACGTTCCACCAGATTCAACATGGTCATAGATCCCTCGGGAATCTGCAGACTTGCAAACTCGGGATCGAACTGTGAAGCCACCACCGTAATGCGGGCTCCTGTAGGCAACAAAGTCTTTACCTTACGTAAGGCAATGCGGCCACCGCCCACAACCAGTACGCTCTTACCTTCCAGCTTAACCTCAATTGCCAACATGCTGGAATTGAAATGCGTAGAAGACTCAGCAGTCTTTCTGGTTTTCTGAGCGCCTTTGACTCCAGCCACCACCATGTCAGCAAAGCCATTCCACTCGCCAAGAGGCGGCAACAAGGTCAGCGGAATCTGCGGGAAATCCTTCTGTGCGTTAGCCACGATAGCTGGGATATCGCCCTTGGAATGCTGGCCGCTCAAAAGCAGGTACGGAAGCAAAGTCACCGACTCCACATCCTCACGCAAAAGGGCGCGCAGGTCATTGTCCAAATCCAGCAGGCTTGTACTTGCAATGCGGGCGTCAGGCATATCGTGACGCAAGCGGTCCAGCACCACTTCAAAGGCGCTGTAGGCTCCCGGACGGATGCAGTTATGGGCAATAATCAAAACGACTTTCATACAGAGTAATACTCCGCAATTTTTTTGACCAGGGAGTCCATGGTAGTTTCTTCACTTTCCACAACATCGAAGCCGTACTTCTTGGCAGTAGCGGTTGTGAGACGACCGATGGAGAAAGCGAGGACAGGAACTGCACTGGATTCTTCGCTCAGCTCAGAATGACGGGGGCTGAGTTCAGAATGAAGGGTCTTGCCCTCGGTGCCACAAATTGCGGTCGCCTTGGCGAAGGCTTCTACGGCACTGGAGCTAGCAAATACAACTGCGTCGGCGTTTGCGACAGCCTCACGTTTCCAGTCGGGCATGGATGCTGCAGGCAGCGTTTCGTATACTACCCAGCGGGTTGCCTTCGGAAGCAAATTCAAGATGGTTTCGTCGGCAAGGTTGCCCTGGAGAAGGAGGATGCGGGATTCGCCACATTCGCCGGCGGTGCACTTTTCTGCAAGCAGTTTGCCCAAGCCTTCGCCGGTATGATCCTCGGGAACGTAGTCGCAGCGGATGCCACGTTCCAGCAACTTCTTTTCGGTAATCTTTCCGACGGATGCAATTTTCTTGCTGGCAAGAACGCGAATGTCAAGGCCAGCCTTGAAGAGAGATTCAAAGAAGGAATCAACGCCGTTGGTGCTGGTAAATGCGAGGACGTCAAAATTTGCGAGGTCTGCGAAATCAGCAACAGCCCCATCCAAAGAACCTACGCGAGGTTCGACACCACGGGTTTCGATCATGGGAGTTTCAATGACTTCAGCACCGAGAGCTGTAAGGCGAGAAGCAATTCCCCCAGCCTGCTTTGCGGCTCGAGTAATCACCAGACGCTTACCGGACAGCGGCAAATCCTTACGCCAAGCGAGAGACTTGCCCAGATCCACCACATCACCCATAATGGTAATGGCGGGCGCGGTCACGTTTTCACGGAGGATGGTCTCCCCCGCTGTTTCCAAGGTGCATGCGACCGTACGCTGATAAGGCGTAGTTCCCTTTTCAATGAATGCCAAAGGAGTCTTGGGATCCTTGCCGCATTCCATCAGGCGGCGGGCGATAAAATCCATGTTGGCAATACCCATGTAGAACACCAAGGTTCCTGGGCATTTGGCTAAAGTTGCAAAGTCGAGGCCCAGTTCTGCATCACTATGACCTTCCGCAGAACCCTTCTCGTGTCCGGTAATGATGTGCAAACTTGTTGCAATGCCACGATGGGTCACAGGAATTCCCGCATAGGCGGGCACAGAAATTCCAGCAGTTACGCCAGGAACCACTTCAAATTCAATTCCGGCCTCTACAAGTTCCAAGCATTCTTCACCGCCGCGTCCAAAGACGAAAGGATCGCCACCCTTGAGACGAGCGATTACTGCACCCGGATTTTCCTGGGCAAACTTCACCAGCAGTTTATTGATTTCGGACTGTTTGACCTTGTGATGGGTCGGCATCTTGCCCACATCCACCATCTGAGCCTTATCATTGCTCATGGCTAAAATCGCAGGAGAAACCAGACGGTCATAAACGACTACATCGGCCTTCTCCAAAATGGACTTGCCCTTCAGAGTAAAAAGTCCCGGGTCACCAGGACCAGCGCCAATCAAATAAACTTTACCAAAATTCTTCATTTCGTAATGAAATTTAGAATTTATGCAGATCGGCTATTTTGGTTTCTATGGATTGAGTTGCTTTTTGATGAGTTCCGCAAGGGATACACCCAGCTGTTTAGCTTTCTGCACGGATTCTACTGCGGCAACATCAAAGGCTGCCGAGTCTTCTGCACGAAGCAGGCGCTTGGTAGTTTCGTCCCAATAGATACCGCGAATCCTAAGCATACGATTGCCAGCACATCCGCTGGTTGGCACATTCGCGAATTCAGCAAAGCTTGCCACCGGGAACTGGCAGCCAGCATCAAGAGCCTTGAGGAAAGCCATTTCTGCAACGGCAATGCAGTAAGTTTCTAAATGGTTGACGCGGTTCAATGCAGCAGTCACTTCGGAAGCGCAGCCGTTCTTCAAAGTTTCAATGGCAAGAATTCCCTGACCGCTTGCAGGAAGCATCTTGTCGGTGTCGAAATATTCCGTCACCTGATCTGCTAGGCCCATGCGCTTGAGGCCAGCGGCAGCCAGAACGACGCCATCCAATTCAGCCAACTTAGAAATGCGAGTTTGAATATTTCCGCGGATAGACACGTATTCCAGATCCGGACGCAAGGCCTTCAGCTGGACCACACGGCGGATACTTCCTGTACCCACCTTCGCACCTGCCGGCAGATCCATAAAGCGGCAGCCATCCTTACCGCCGCGGGCAAGGAACGCATCTCGCGGATCTTCGCGCTTGAGAACCGCAGCCAGCTTGAATTCCGGCAACACCTCTGCAGGCATATCCTTCAGGCTATGAATGGCAATATCTGCTCGACCTTCAAGCAGAGCAACTTCAAGTTCCTTAATGAAGACGCCTTTACCGCCAAAGCTGGCGAGGGACTTGTCCAGACGGCGGTCGCCCTCTGTAGTCATGGAAACCAGTTCGTAACTGAGGTCGGTGTTGGCAGCCACGATTTCGTCGGCAGCCATAGTAGTCTGGGCAAGAGCCAAAGCGCTTTTACGAGTAGCAATTCTAAGTTTCATCACAAGACCTTCTTGCAGGATCCTTCGCGGCTTCGCCTCTCAGGATGACACTATGATGGTTCTGCTCACATGTCATCAGGAAGACGCCTTCGATAAACATTCCAAATACTTCTGCACATCCTCTGCAGAATTTTCTGCTTTCACCTTGTACAGATAATCGTTGGCCATCTTCTTTGCGAAACGGACATACATCATCTGAATGCGATCGGAATCTTCCTGAGACAAGTCCGGCATGGAACGCAACAACTTTTCGCATTCATCTTCCGCAGTGGTCACCATTTGGCCAGCAAGAACGTTAATACGCTTTGCCACATCGTCCATGCGGTACCACTGCAAAAATTCCTCGATACCTTCCTGAAGGATCCTCTGGGCAGCCTCCAGTTCAATCATGCGAAGGCGGCGATTTTCTGAAACAATCTTTTCCAGGTCATCTACGCAAACATACTGAACACCGGGAAGTTCCCCGATAGACGCTTCTGCATTGCGAGGGCTACCCAAGTCTATAACCAAGCGCGGGGCGGAACCATCCTGATGATGGCCGGCGGAACTATCCTGCGAATTCTCCGCGACCTTCAGCAAAACTTTAGCGTATTCATTCTTCGTTACAATTGGCTCCTGGCAGGCACTGCAAAGAATCATCACATCCGCCTTGCCCATAACACTATAGCGGTCTTCAAAACGTACCGGAGTCAGCACATCCTCAAACTTTTGGGCGTTGGCAAACGTACGGCTGGAGGCAAAAATTCTGGTGGTATTTTCCTGGACGTACTTCAACATCAGGGAACCCATTTCGCCAAGGCCAACAATGTACACGGAACGATTTTCCAGATCGTCGAAAGTTTTCTGCACCTGTTTCATAGCCAGGAACGGAATGTTGCAACTGAGCTTGCTCAGGTTGGTTTCGGTCTTGATACGCTTGGTAGTGTGAATTGCACCCTGGAAAAGTTTATTCAAGCTTACGCCTGTCGTACCTGCCTGATGAGCGGTTTCATAGGCTCGACCAATCTGATGCAAAATCTGGTCCTCGCCCACAGCCACAGAATCAAGGCCCGCGCAAACATTCATCACATGATGAACAACCGCATCTCCTTCGTAACTATAGAAGAACTGGGCAAAATCTTCGTAATTCTGGTGAGCAAGGCCGCACACATAGCGAACCAGTTCGCCTTCTTCCAAGGGGCGGTCACTGGCCACATAGACTTCGGTGCGGTTGCAAGTAGCAAGAATCAAAAGTTCATCAAAGTTGGAATGCTGAAGAGCCTCGGCCTTCATTTCCATCGTGATGTAGAACTTTTCACGGATGGCAATTTCTGCCACCTTATGACTCATTCCTGCCATGTAAATCTTTCGCATGGCAGCAAATGTAGAAAAAAGAATTCTATTCCGTAAAATACTTGTAACTGGTCTTCTTCAATTCACGAACAGAATGAAGAACAACATACTTCGGATTTCCAAGAGTTGCGGTGGTCTCGGTCACAAACTGGCTTAGCTCTTCGTCGCTCTGAGCATGGAACATTCCATAGACATTATAAGGAAAACCTTCAAATGCCGGACGTTCATAGCAATGAGAAACATGAGGATTTGCAGCAAGAACTGCGCCTGCTGCGGAAGCATCCATGGAAAATTCGCCAGATGCTCCGATATCAAAGCAGACCATGGCATTGCAAGGGAAACCCGCCTGCTGATGGCGAAGTACAGCTCCAAAACGACGCATGCGCTTTGAAGTAAGATCTGCGCGTGCCTCACCAAGAATGGTCTCTAGATTCTTCGCTCCGCTCAGAATGACACCTTGGAATAAATCAGCAAAGGGTGTCAAAGAATGAGGCAAGTCTCCGCTCAGCAAACGAATGCGAGCCTTATCCATTTCCGAAAGTGGCACGGCCTTTCCAGCGGATTCGCCACCCATTCCGTGACGGTCCACTTTTTCGCCAGACTCTTGCTTAGAGCCAGCAGCCTTTCCCATTACCGTATTGATCTTAAACATCTTCTTTGCCGGCATGGAATGAACATCGTGCAGCGCAGTTACTTTCGTTAATTTATCTATAATAGACTGCAAGACTGTTTCATTTTCGGCAATGACCGTAAACCAAACGTTGTATTCGTGGGAACGAACGTAGTTGTGGGTTATGGCAGGAACATCCATCACGACTGCGGCAAACTTTTCAAGTTCTGTCTGCGGATGATCCGTCGCTCCATCAAAATCGAAGTCCGACTCCGGCACACGACCTGCACACAGGCGACTTACCAAGCCCAATCGCTTAGTATCGTACACACCGCCAATGCGGCGAATCACGCCAGAAGTGCGAAGTTTTTCTACAGCTTCAAAAACCGTTTGTTCGTCTTCGTCAACCAACTTTCCGATAACAGCATAAGGACGGTCTTCGATGGGAAAACCGTCCTGAATGATATCAAGAATTCGCTGTTCTAATTCAGTCATGACAATTTAATTGACGATTGATGATTATTATCAACCATTCATCATCAATCATTCATTAATTTCGTCGTCGGTCAGGTAGCAAGCAGGATCCATTTCCCAGAAGTCACCAGTAACCGCCTCGGCTCGGGTACGGAAGTTACCGTTGCAAAGGTTCAGGAAAGCGCACTTGGGGCAACGACCCTTCAGCAAGGGCTTGCGGTCCTTAAGGCCAGCCATGATCGGATTGGAAACGTCGGTCCAGATATCGCCGAACTTACGTTCACGAACGTTACCCAGGGTAATGTACTGAGTGAACTGGTCCGGATGGACATTGCCAATGCTATCGATGTTACCGAAGGCCATGCCGCTACGGTTGCCGCCATTGCTCTGGATCAATTCCAGAATCTTCTTGGCGCGTTCCGGATCTTCACGCTTCATACGCTGGTACAGGTACACAGCATCGGCGTGGTTATCCACCGTCAGAATTTCCTTGTTCAGGCCTCGCTTCTTGAAGTCGAGAACGCGGTCAATAATCAGGTCCATAACCTGGCGGCTTTCTTCGTGACTCAGGTCGTGGTCCACAATACCACTGCCGCGGCCGCTATAGACCAGATGGTAGAAACAGGCGCGATCGATGTTCTCGGACTCAATAAGGTCGAAAATAGAATTGAGGTCGCGATAGTTGTCCTTGGTAATGGTAAAGCGAAGACCAACCTTCTGGCCGGTAGCCACGCAGTTACGGATACCGCGGATGGCAAGCTTGTAGGCACCTTCCTTACCGCGGAACTTGTCGTGAGTTTGCTCGTTACCATCAAGGCTAATTCCCACATATCCAACGCCCATGGCCTTCAGCTTTTCTGCCACTTCGGGAGTAATGCAGGTACCGTTGGTAGAAATGGTGGGGCGAATGCCCTTGCTTGCAGCATAGTTTGCCAATTCAAAGAAGTCGGGGCGAAGCAGCGGTTCACCACCGCTGAACAGGATCACCGGGACCTTGAATTCGGCCAACTGATCAATCAGAGCCAAGCCTTCTTCGTGAGTCAATTCGTTCTGGTACTTGATGGCCTCGGAACGGGCATAGCAATGTACGCACTTCAAGTTACAGGTCTTGGTGCAGTTCCACACCACCACCGGGCCACGGCCTTCGGAAACGCCGTTCTTAGCTTCGTGAGCCTTGGGAGTGTAACGAAGTTGGTCTCCGTAATTCGGAGCATCCATCAAAAGCTTGGTAATACTGATCATAGATTTCTATTAAAGCTTAACAGCGTCCTTGGAAACAAACTTCTTGATCTTCTTGTCGCCCAGCCAGAGCTTCTTGTGGGTCTGAAGGTCGGTCAGTTCCAGGTCGATCTGGTAGAACACAACGGACTTGCCACCTTCCTGGTCGATGATGGAATTGATGGTGCCGGTGAGCATCAGGTCTGCGCCCTGTTCCATGCCAAGTTCCTTGGTGGTTTCTGCAGTGGCGTTACCGCGCTGGTCCATGACTTCCTGACGGAGTTCCTGACGTTCGGTTGCATTGGCAACAAAGTCAGCCTTGCCGGAGTTGATGAGAGCGCGTTCCATGTCCTTAACAAAGGTTTCTACGCTAATGTGTTCGTGGCTCTTGTTGCGAACGTTGCCGATAACGACGGTGGGCACGCGGCCCAGTTCAGCAGACATCTTGTCGTACCAGGGGCGGGTCAGGCAGTCCATGATCATTTCGTCGGCAACCAGGCGGGAATCGGTGTCGTTCCACTTGCCAGAAAGGTCGGTAGTGGAATTTGCATCGATACGGGTAACCTTGCTACCACCACCGCTGCTGCATGCAACAAAGCAAAGGCTAAGGCCAAGAGCCAAGAGAGCAAAAATTTTACGCATAGTATTCTCCTTTAAAATTTATACGGGCTACAAGATAGAAAAATGCATTGCATAAAAAAAGACCTCATCCAATGGATGAGGTTCCTTTCAAGATTCTAGGCGAAGCACCGATTACTTGTCAGCAAACTTCTTAGAAGCTGCAGCGACCTTCGGGTCCTTCTGAGCGTCCTTGATCTTCTGCTTAATGCCGTCTTCGATGTGCTTCTTGAGCTTTGCAGCCAGAGCCGGGAAACGGTCTTCAAGAGAGTCGCTAAATACCTTGGGAGCCTTGGGAGCAGCCGGCTTTGCACCGAACTTGCCACCCTTCTTGAAGGGGCGCTTGCCACCCTTACGGGGAGCCTTCTTCTTGTCGGCAGTCTTCACTTCTTCCTTAGTTTCAACCTTAGCTTCTGCAGCTGCTTCTACCTTAACTTCTTCGACTTTTTCTTCTGCCATGATATACCTCTTGAAAAATAATGTTTTATTGACGGGCCAAAGATAATAAAAATTCAACCCTCTGTCTATGTTCGATTTTCCAACCAGTGGGCCAAAACGGTGATATCCGCAGGGCGTACACCGGGAATTCGGCTTGCCTGGCCCAAAGTCAAGGGCTTTTGGGCGTTCAGGCGCTGGCGGCTCTCGATACTGATGGCCGGAATGGACATGTAGTCAAAATCGGGCGACAGCTTGACGGATTCCATCTTCTTCTGGTCGTCGATTTCGCGGGCCTGACGGTCGAAGAAGCCAGCATAAATCTCTTCGGCGTACATGAACCACTGATCGCGGCGGAGCACGTTCTGGTCTGGCACAGCCACCTTGAAGAACATCTCGGGATCGATGCCCGGACGGCGCAGCACATTGATCCAGCGGGTGCGCTCGGTAGCAAGAGCCTGACCGCCGGCCTCGAGAATCTTGTTGGCGTCCTCGGGCGTAGCGGATTCTTCCGTAAGGCGACGCTTGATGGATTCCATCTGCTGCTTACGGGCGATCCAGGCATTATAATCAACATCGGTCAGCATACCGATGCGACGGGCATGTTCCTTAAGGCGGGCGTCGGCGTTATCGCTACGGAGGAACAGACGGTATTCCGCACGGCTGGTGAACATACGGTAAGGTTCATCCAGCAGGACGTTGACCAGGTCGTCCACCATGACACCCAGGTAACTTTCAGAACGACCAAGAATAAAGGGTTCCTCCCCCTTCACCTTGAGAGCCGCATTGATGCCGGCCATGAGGCCTTGGCCTGCAGCCTCCTCGTAGCCGCTGGTTCCACAGACCTGTCCTGCGAAGTACAGGCCCGGAACATTCTTGCATTCAAAAGTCGGATACAGCTGGGTGGCGTCCACGGAATCGTATTCCACCGCATAGCCAATCTGGAGCACCCGTGCTCGAGTCAGACCGGGAATGGTATGGATTGCAGCCAGCTGGATATCAGCAGGCAAGCTACTGCTGAAGCCGTTAATGTAGACGCGTCCAATGTCCGCCTGTTCCGGTTCCAGGAACAACTGGTGGCCATCGCGGTCGCCGAATCGATTAATCTTGTCTTCAATGCTTGGGCAGTAGCGAGGGCCGCGTCCCTGAATACGGCCGCTGAACATGGGGCTGTCCTTGAAGCCGCTACGCAAGATGTCATGAGTCTTGATGTTGGTACGGGTAATCCAACAGACGCAATCGTTGCGAACCGGATCTTGATGGCGGTCGCTCATGGGCCAAGGTTGGTCGTCACCGCGCTGCACATCGCACTCGTTAAAGTCGATGGAGTCCGGATCAAGACGGCTAGGCGTTCCGGTCTTAAGGCGACGAAGACGTACACCGGCCCGGGCTAGGCATTCGGAGAGCTTATCGGAGCTAGGCTCGCCCACTCGCCCACCAATGCTTGTATCAAGGCCAGTAAACATCTTGGAAGCAAGGAACGTACCGCTGGTTACCACAATGGACTTCGTGATATAGCGGTCGCCATTCAGCAAGGTCAGTTCCAAGCGACCATCGGCCATACGTTCAAAGCAGGCCAACTCCCCCTGGATAACGCTTAATCCCGGCAAGGACGTAATGACTTCCCGGGCCACCTCGCTATAGTACTTCATGTCGCACTGGGCACGAGGGCCCCATACGGCAGGCCCCTTGCTCATGTTCAACATGCGGAACTGAATTCCAGCCTTGTCTGTAAGCAGGCCCATCAGTCCACCAAGCGCATCGATGTCTCGAACAATCTGGCCCTTGGCCACACCGCCCACAGCAGGATTACAGCTCATGCGGCCGATGGCATCAATATCCATAGTCAACATGGCGGTCTTTACACCAAGCTTCCATGCAGCATGAGTAGCCTCAATGCCGGCATGTCCGCCACCCACCACAACAACATCGTATTCAGCGAGAATCATTTTCGTTAAAAAGGGATTAGTTAAAGATTAGGGGAACTCGAATCGGAACTTGAAAAAAACGATAGACTCGAAGGTCTATCGTCTTTTGTCTTAGGGCAAATTACTTTGCAGCTGCCGGAGCTTCTGCTGCCTTGGCTTCTTCAGCCTTGCGAGGATCTTCCGGATTCCATTCCACCTTCTTACCCTTCAGGAGAGCGGCGATTTCTGCCTTCAAAGTATCCTTTTCAGATTCGAATGCGGCGTACATCTTGTAGGAGCCATCCGGGTTCACCAGGTAAACCTTGGGAACGTAGCCATCGCTGTAGAGTTCACCGAACTGGCGGGATTCATCCCAAACCACGTTAACAGTTGCATCCCAGTTTGCGTTATCCATAAACTTGCGGATGCCGGACTTGTTGTTGCCACCGCTAGCCACAGCGAGAGTGGTCAAGCCATCCTTGGCAAATTCCTTGGCGATTTCAAGAATCTGGGGAGCTGCATGAGCGCAGTGGCCGCAGGTTGCAGAGAAGTAGAACACCAGCAAGGACTTGTTTGCAAAGGCGGTGATATCGTCAGCCTTGGCAGAGATACCGGAAACCTTCACCTTGTAGTTCATAAGCTTGGGCATGCCGTTAAGAAGAGTGTCGCCCTTCATGCCGGCAACTTCTTCCTTAAGCTTCTGCTGTTCTTCTTCGAACTTCTTTGCTGCAGCAGCGCGCATTTCCTGGGCCTTGGCCTGGAAGCGCTGACCGATAGCAGCGAGGGAATCTTCGGGAAGCTGGAGAGTAAAGGTAGAGTCCTGAACCTTTGCAGAAGATTCCTTGACACCCAGGATGAAGTAGTCTTCGTCCAGAGTGGTTTCGAACTGCTTGCCGATACCGATCAGCTGGTTTGCAAACTGAAGACCAATCAGGTAGGAGAACTTGATGTTGTTGGAGCTTTCTGCATTCACGACCACTGCTGCACCGGTAGAGGGAGTAGTCTTTGCAATGGGCTGAGCGCGGCCAACAGAATCAATGTAGGCGCGAACCTTGGCCTGGTCATCACCGAGGTTTGCGAGAGTTGCACTATCCGGGCGAATTTCTTCGGCACGCTTACGAGCGATAACAGTGTAATGCTGACCGATTTCCTGAATCTGTTCCGGAGTCATCTGGAGCTTGAAGGCAGTATCGTTGTTTGCCTTGACATTATCGCGGATAGCCTGGATTACAGCATCTTCATTCAGTTCTTCACCCATCTGGCGAGGAATCAAGGTAAAGTTCTGACCGCCGAACTGAGCGCCCAGCATGTAGGCAAACTTATCGAAGTCAGAGGTGTTAGCGTCAATGGCAACCTTCTTAGGAGCAGCAGACTGTTCATTGCAAGCAACGAGAGCAAGAGCTGCAGCGCCAAATGCGATCTTCTTAATGTTCATTTTTAATCTCCTAATTATTCAAACTTATTCTGCGAAGTAAGCCTTGGCCTTGGCCACAACTTCTTCGACCTTGACCATGGTGAATTCCTTTTCGTTGCGGAACTTCCATTCCACTTCGCCGTTGGCAAGACCCTTCTTGCCGATAGCGATACGGACCGGGGAGCCCCACAGGTCGGCATCCTTGAACTTGACGCCCGGACGTTCGTCACGATCGTCCACGAGAACGTCGATGCCGTTAGCTTCAAGTTCTGCTTCGAACTTTTCTGCAAGTTCCACCAGTTCCGGTTCCTTGCCGATGGGAACGATTTCCACCTGGAAGGGAGCGATGGACTTGGGCCAGATGGGGCCGAAGTCATCGTGGCTGTTTTCAACAACGGAAGCCATGAGGCGGCCGATACCGATACCGTAGCAACCCATGATGGCGGGAGCGGTAGTCTTTTCGGCAGTGAGGTACTTGGCACCCATGGATTCAGAGAACTTGGTGCCCAGCTTGAAGATGTTACCCAGTTCGATACCGCGGGTTTCGGAAAGTTCTTCACCGCAGTTCGGGCACTTGCAGCCGCCCTGAGCTTCGGCGATGTCGGCCACTTCGAATGCCGGGAAGTCGCGCTTCGGGGTGCAGTGCATCAGGTGGTAGTTTTCTTCGTTGGCGCCCATCACGAGATCGCAGGCGTCAGCCAGAGCTTCGTCCACGATGATGCGGGTGTCGTGAGCACCGATGGGGCTAGCAAAGCCAGGCACCATGCCGCACTGGCGGATGAGGGCGTCGTCTGCAGGGTAAAGTTCCTTGGCCTTCAGCAGGTTGTGGAGCTTGATTTCGGAAACGTCCAAGTTGCCCGGAACCATGACGGTAATGAGCTTGCCTTCGAAGTCGAAGAACACGCACTTGGCGGTGGACTTGGGGTCGATCTTCAGGAATGCGCTCAGTTCCTCGATAGACGGGCAGTGAGGAGTTTCAACCTTTTCGGGCATGGCGTTAGCGTCGCCCTTGTAGGTTTCGCGAGTAAACTTTGCGATTTCGCGGTTGGCCTGGTAGCCACACTTCTTACAGAGAATCAGGTAGTCTTCGCCGTTGGGAGTATCCAGCATGAATTCGTGAGCAATTTTTCCGCCCATGATGCCGGTATCGCTCTGGACCACCACCGGTTCAATGCCTACGCGGCGGTAAATGCGGAGGTAGGCATCGTATTCTTCCTGATAGTGCTTGTCCAGGTCTTCCTGAGAAGAGTGGAAGCTGTAGGCGTCCTTCATGAGGAATTCGCGGACACGGATCAGACCGCCGCGGGCACGGGCTTCGTCGCGGTACTTGGTCTTGAACTGGTACAGCATGAAGGGCAGCTGCTTGTAGCTGTTCAGCACGTAGCGGGCCATATCGGTCATGGCTTCTTCGTGGGTCATGGCCAGCACCATGTTGTGGTTGTTACGGTCCTTAAAACGGAGAAGTTCTTCGCCGATGGCCTGGTAACGGCCAGATTCGCTCCACAGGTCTGCGGTCTGGACCACGGGCAGGTCCACTTCGATACCGCCGATCTTGTTCATTTCTTCACGAACGATGTTGGTAATCTTCTGGATCACGCGGTAGCCGATAGGCATCATGGAGTAGATACCGGTAGAAACAGGCTTGATATAGCCGCCACGCATCAGGAAGATGTGGCTGGGCATAGTTGCGTCGCTGGGCGTTTCGCGGAGCGTGACATAGAAGTACTTAGAGAGTTTCATTTTTCTTTCCTTTTGACGAGCCCGGTAAACAGGGCCCACCTATTAAATTCGAGGGATAATTTAGAAAAAAGTAGGGCGACACATCAAATTTTGTATCTTATGGGATATGGAATTCGTTGATAAACTTCGTGAAAAGCCCCTTGTAAAAAAAATTGAAAAGTTCTTCCCCGCCATAGCCTTTCTTGGCGGTTTCGGGTGGGACTCAATTACCCTGGGCATGTCCATCGACGATAGCGACCTGGTATTTCTCCTGGCGTACTACACCGGCGCCCTGATTCTTGTTGTACTTCTGTCTGCAAGGCTTGAACATCCCGAAGGCTGGACAGCGGAACGCATCATGGCCGCAGCCGCCGCAAGGCCTCAAAAGCAGGCACCGAAACAAGAAGCTAAACAACCACCAAGGCAACCCACCACAAAGATCGGCAACGCAGCCTCCACCGCGGCATCAACAGTCGCAAATGCAGCCACCTCCGCAGCCTCATCCGTCGCAAGCGCCGCAGACAAGCTGGCAGAAAAAGTTGGACTCGAAAAAACAGCCATTCCCGAGAACGCCATCGTTGTAGAGCACCACTTTTTAGATCGCGAATGGTCCCCCGTCTGGAAGGATCGTTTTACCTGGGCATTGCAGTTCTTCTTCGGCGGTATTTCCAGCGCACTTGTAGTCTGCTACTTCAAAAGTAGCGGTTCCCTAGCATCGCTCATTCTTGTTATTTTGTTAGCAATGCTTCTGGTGGGTAACGAATTCCTCAAGAAGCATTACGAAAGCTTCGGCCTGAACCTCACCATGTTCTGCCTCCTTGGAACCATGGTACTTAACTTCACCATTCCCCACCTGGTTCACAGCATCGGATTTGGATGGTTCTTCCTGAGTACCATGCTGTCCTTCGGGGTTTGCGCCCTGATATGGAAAATCTCCCGACGAACCAAGAAGGTTCTGATTGCGCCGGCCGTCATCAGCGTGTTATTGATTGTTGCCTACCTGATGAACTGGGTCCCGCCGGTGCCTCTTGTTCTTAAGCAGCAGATGGCTTGCCAGAACTTCGACAAGGAAACATACACCTGCGATATCGACGCACCCAGCTTTCTACAAAAGGTGGGGCTAAAGTCTCCCACGGTCCACCGGATGGACGGAAACGAAGTCTACTTCCTCTCCTCCGTCTACGCCCCGGCAAAGCTGAAAGCGGAGCTGGAATACCGCTGGTACTACCAGGAACCCTCCACCGGAAAGTACAAACTGACAGACAAGATATCCTCTAGCCGCATGACCATTAATGGCGGCCGCGAGTCTGGTTTCCGAAGCTTCTCCAAGAAGAAGAACGTTCCACCCGGAATCTACCGCGTGGAAACCGCATACAAAAATGGAGCCGTTATCGGCTCCAGTGCATTCGAAGTATTTGAAGGCGCCCCTGAAAACGGATTCGTCAGGGACACCCTCCGCTAATCTTATTTTCTAATGCCGAACTTGATGGCGCGTTCGCCCTGAACCTTCAGGACGTATACGCCGTTGTTCAAGACATTCAGTTCCACAGTATTGCCAGCAGAAGCAACGCCGTTCATAACGGCACGGCCACGCAGGTCAACCACCACGTACTTCAGGTTAGAACCGCGGCTCACGCTAAAGCTCAGGTTGTTTTCGCCCATGTGTACGGCAGCAGCACGAGTCAACATCACAGCCGGATTCTTCACGACGCCGGCAGGGCCCTGGGTCAGGTTATAAAGAAAATCAAATACACGCTTTTGGACTTCCTTTGCGTACTTGGGATCGTCATCGTAGAATTCATGCTTGACGCCTTCCACAAAGTAGGTTTCGTGTTCAATCTTCTTTGCAGTCAAGAGAGAATCAATGACGTAGCTACCATAAAGAGTGGGAGCGTGCAAATCAAGACCGATTGCTGCAATGGATGCTGCAGTACTGGGCATCAGGTTTGTCAATACACCAGCCACGTTGCTCAGGGGGCGACCCGTCTTGAAGTAAACCGTACCGTCGTCAGTGCCATGAATCAAAAGCACCGGAGTCTCGTTGTCGCCAATCATATCCAAGTTGTGAACAGCACCCCACAGGGATGCGGCGCCATTGGCGCGGGAATCAGTACCGGGTTCGCCGTATTCATCAAGAGCGCCTAGCAAAGGTTCCTTCTCAATGTAGGACGGGAAATCCTTCTCGGAGGAAGCATAGATGTTTTCAAGGCTGAGGATTGCACCAGCGCTGTTACCAATCAGGTAGATACGACCGGGATTGATTCCCAGGGATTCTACATTCTTGCGAGCAAAGCGAACGGCGGCGCGGATATCCTGAACGCCACGATACACAGAGCGGGCAAAGTTAGCGCTATCAATAGAAAGCTGACAGGTCTTATCCAGGATGGGGCATTCCTTGCCTTCCAAGGTCACGCCAAGGCGATATTCCAGAGACATGACCACGTAACCGCGAGCAGCCAGGGAATCGCAATAGCCAACAGTCTTCTGGGACTTGTCGTCCTTATGGCCGGCAACAAATGCTCCACCATGGGAAACGATAACCATGGGGCGATCAGTCACCGTATCCTTCTTGGGCATGTACACATCCACAAGGATAGACTTGTTCTTGGTTTTGCTTTCGCTGCTGTAGAAATAAGCGACCGTGCCATCACCCTTCACATCGGAAACCTTTTCCAGGGCTTCGGTAATAAAATGGGTTTCACTGAGATGCGGAACGTCTTGAGCAATGGGCCAATCCTTGGTCACTTCCACTTCGAACATTCTGTCTTTGTAACGTTCTGCAGCACCGGCAACAGAGGCAAGCAAGGCAAGCACCGACAAAGCGACTGCTACGCAACGCATAGTAGCGAATTTTTGTTTCATATTTTCTCCTTCTAGAAAATTCCGGACGGATAATATAGACAAATTTTCTAAATTTATTTGCATGAAGAAAATCAAGACCGCAACTTTGCAAGGCAAGTGGACTGGCGACACCAAGTCCAACAATGAATGGTACAAGGCCGAAGCCCTCAAGCTGAAAGGCCAGGGAATCGACATCCTCGTTCTCCCGGAAATGTTCCACACACCTTATTTCCCCTTTGAAGAAAACGCAGACTTCTTCGATATGGCAATCGAAAAAGACGACGTAATCGTGAAGGAATGGCAGGACATTGCCCGCGAATTAGGCGCAGTAGTGGTTTTCCCCTTCTTCGAGAAGCGCGCCCGCGGAATCTATCACAACTCCGCCTTCGTGTTTGAACGTGACGGAAGCATCGCAGGTCTCTACCGCAAGAGCCACATTCCCGACGACCCCGCCTTCTACGAGAAGTACTATTTTATTCCCGGCGACACCGGCTTTGAGCCCATCAAGACTTCTGCCGGTAAGATTGGCGTTCTGATTTGCTGGGACCAGTGGTTCCCCGAAGCAGCCCGCATCATGAGCCTGAAGGGCGCAGACCTGCTGATCTACCCCACCGCTATCGGCTGGATGAAATCCGAACCCGCAGAACTTTACCCCCGCCAGCAGGACAGCTGGACTACCGTCATGCGTGGCCACGCCATCGCAAACCGCACCTTCGTGCTTTCAGCAAACCGCATCGGTACCGAAGGGGAACTGACCTTCTGGGGAACAAGCTTTGTGGCAGCCCCCGATGGCTACCTCATCAAGAAATGCGACACGGACTTCCTGGGCGCATCCATTGTGGAAATCGATCTGGGCGAAACCGAATTCAATCGCCGCTGGTGGCCCCATTTCCGTGACCGCCGCGTGGATTTGTACGGTGATATCTTGAAAATCTGGTGCGACTAGGAAATTAACAATGAAAAATGAAGGATGAAAAATGATATTAATGGCGCTTCGCGCTTCATTATAGAGGACTCCTCGCTTCGATTATTTCATTCTTAATTTTTCACATTTCATCTTTCATTTAAAGAGTATTTATGGCAACCGCAAAGAACAACACATTGCGTTATCCTGCAGAATGGGAAGAACAGGCGGCAACTTGGCTCGCCTTCCCCCACAACAAGAAGAACTGGTACGGCGAACGCGGTGAAAAGATTCGCAAGTTCTACATCAACCTGATCCAGACCATCAGCGAATTCCAGCCGGTGAACGTGCTGATCCCTTCCAAGAATTTCTTGACCTTTGACGAAAAGTTGGCCTTGGCCGACCGCCCCTTCCCGGTAAGCGTCATCTTCCTCAAGACCAACGACATCTGGATCCGTGACTATGGTCCGTTCTTCATGAAGAAGGGCGACAAGACCGTTATTTCCCAGACCCAGTTCAACGCCTGGGGCGCCAAGTTCCCTCCCTGGAATCACGACGACAAGATTCCCGAAACCATCGCGGAAGCCTTTGGCTACAAGATGGACAAGAGTGTTCCCTACATCTTTGAAGGCGGCGCCATCGAAGTCAACGGCGACGGTCTGGGCATCACCACTCTGGACTGTCTCATCGGCAAGAACCGCAATGCAGAAAAGGACCTGACCAAAGTCATCAAGGCACTTTGCAACGCATTCGGCCTCAAGTCCCTATTGATCCTCCCCCACGGTCTCCACGGCGACCACACCGACGGACACATCGACAACGTGGCCCGCTTTGTCACCAAGGATCGCGTGGTCATGTGCTGGGAAGAAAGCAAGAAGAGTCCCAACACACCCATACTCGCCGAGGCAAAGCACCTGATTGAAGAATTCATGAAGGCTCACTACGGCAAGAAGGCCAAGGTGGACACCCTCCCCATGCCGCCCCAGCGCGTTCTTGAAGACGGCCAGATTCTTCCGGCCAGCTACATGAACTACATCCACGTGAACGGCGCCCTCATCTTCCCCAAGTACAAGAGCCCGAAGGACGCTGTCGCACAGAAGTATTTCGAAAGCGTATTCCCCAAGTTGAAGGTTATCGGCATCGACTGCCGCACCGTCATTGAGGAAGGCGGTAGCCTGCACTGCATGAGCAAGCACGAAAGTAAGTAAACGAAAAACCGCTTTTCTAACCAGCGTTCGTTCTGTTTTAAGTAAAAAAACGTCCCGAAATTTCGGGGCGTTTTTTGATATTCGCTTTATTCTGTTTACAGATGAGCCTCACTCTCGCCTGCGACGGATTGTCGATACGAGTCGCCTACGGCTCACGGCATGAGCGCCCTACTTGCTTTCCAGCATTTTCTGCACGCTCTGGGCGAACTTTTCCAGAGACGGGTCGCGGGCGCCCATGAGCAAGATGGTATCGCCGGGCTTGGCGTCGGCCACCATGGCGGCGGCGCATTCATTGCGGTTCGCGATGTAGATGGCGTCGGAGTGCTTGTTAATCAAATCGTTAACTAAGTCGCCAGCGGAAATATCGCGGGTCACGGTACCGCCAGCGTAGTAGATTTCGCTGAAGTACATACGGTCGTTGGAACCAGCGCCAATTTCTGCACCAGGGTTGCGCAGAGCCTTGTTGATAAATTCCACCAGGTCGTTGCGCAGGAAACGTGTGGGGCCAAAGCCGTGGGGCTGGAACCAGGCAAGTACGCGGCCAGAGGTAAAGCCCTGGGCGCTCTTGATGCTGGCAGAAATCTTTGCAGGATTATGGGCGAAGTCATCCACCAGAGTCACGCCGTTGAAGGTGCCAAGAATCTGATGGCGGCGGAACACGCCCGGGAAGGAGCTGAGGGCGTCCGCGCAAGTCCTAAGACTTACGCCGGCCTGCAACGCGGCAGCGGTTGCAGCCAGGGCATTTTCCATATTGTGGCGGCCCGGCATAGGCACGGTAAACTTCACCAGTTCATTGTTGTGACGGCAGCGGAAAACAATTGCCGGGCCATCCGTGCGGAAGTCAATGCCCTGGACGCCCACATAGCTTTCGGTGCCGAAGTCGTTGTGACGATCCTGGCTGAAAGGCTTTGCCAGCGGGTGAGCGTCATTCACAATCAAAGTCTTGCCGTTATTCAAAATGTTGTCGCGGAACTTGCCGAAGATTTCCTGCAGTTCGCTCATTTCCTTGTGATCTTTGTCCACATTCAGGATGAGGCCAACTTCGGGTTCGTAACGGACCAACGTTCCATCGCTTTCGTCAGCTTCAACCACAAGCCATTCGCCCTTGCCGCTGACAGCATTACCGATCTTGCCTTCCTTCTGGAGGTTCACAAGGCCTGCGCCGGTCATTACAGAGGGCTGCAATCCGGCGTACTGCAAAATGTGGTAAATCATGGCAGTCACAGTAGACTTGCCGCTGGTGCCGCTAACCGCAATGGTCTTTGCTTCCTTGGAAATCTTGGCCAGCATTTCGCTGCGGTGCATCACCTTCACACCAAGTTCCTTGGCACGCTTCAGATCCGGATTGGTATCTTCGATGGCGGTACTGACCACAACGGCGGAAAGATCCGCAGTTACACCAGAGCCGTCTTGGGCGAAGCACTTGATACCGCACTCTTCCAGCTGTTCCATAACCCGGGGCTTCTCGCAGTTGCCTGCAAGATATTCACCAAACTGACGATCAGAACCGCGAACTTCAACACCGCGGCCCACCAAGTACTGACCGATGGCACTCATGCCAACACCAGCAACACCGATAAAGAAATAAGAAGACATAATAATTGATGATTGACAGTTAACAATGAACAATTAATAACGTCGTTGCTTTATTCATTGTTAATTGTTCATTTATAAAAGGTTCGGGTCAATTGTGGGTTCGTAACCGGGTTCAACGAAGTCTTCAGCAGCAATGCCCTTGCGGCGGGCGGCCTTCATCTGCTTGATGAGCTTACGTTCTGCAGCCTTGGCCTTGCGGGCGGCAGCACGTTCCTTACGTTCTGCCAGGCGCTGAGCACGAGTCTTACGTTCCTTGTAGGGAGCAGCCTCTTCCGGAGTGATGGCCAGGATTTCATCGCTTGCGTATTCATCGAAGTAATCATCGCCATCATCTTCAAAACGCATTTCCGGGTCCAGTTCACGGAACGCAGTATCGTCTTCAACATCAAACTTGGGAGCGTCTTCGGGACATTCCTTCTTCAACAGCTTCAGGACCTTGTCGAAAGGCTTTTCCAGAGGAACCTTGAACTTCATCTTCTTTCCCGTGGTCGGATGAATCAGTTCAATCTTCACAGCCTGCAACAGCTGGGCGGGCGCGATTTCCAAAACCTTCTCGGCGTATTCACGCATCAAGGGAGACACGCGATTAATGCAACCTTCACGTCCATCGTACAGCGGGTCACCAACAACAGGATGACCCATGTAGCGGCTATGCACGCGAATCTGATGGGTACGGCCAGACTCCAACTGTAGTTCCAGCAAAGTAGCGAAGTTGAAGAACTTCTTGGCAGTATAGTGCGTACGGCTTTCCTTACCGCCGCTGACCACAGCCATCTTCAAGCGATTCTTGGGATTGCGACCGATGGGAGCATCGATAGTACCTTCCAAGTCACGAACATGGCCCCACACCAATGCATTATAAGTACGATGCAAAGTGCGGGTTTCCAGCTGGTGAGCCAAGTGACGGTGTGCGTTATCGTTCTTTGCCACCACCATAAGACCCGGAGTATCCTTGTCCAAGCGATGAACAATACCTGGGCGCAGCGCACCATTCACCGTAGAAAGATTTTCCTTGAAGTGGTACAGCAAGCCGTTGGCCAAGGTTCCATCCTTCACGCCATTACCCGGATGAACCACCAGGTTGCGGGGCTTATTGATCACCACAATGTCGTCATCTTCGTAAACGATATCCAGAGGAATTTCCTGAGGTTCCAGGGTGCTTGCTTCCTTTTCGGGAATTTCGCCACAGACCACCACCATGCCCGTTTCTACACGGAAGTTCTTGGGAGTGGCCACCCCACCCACCTTCACCTCGCCGGCAGCGATCATCTTCTGCACGTCGGTGCGGGACACATTTTCAAGAACGCTCGTCAAAAACTTGTCGATACGTTCACCATTCTTCTTTTCGTCTACAAGATAATTCATACATGTAAAAAATAGAAAAATCAAACCAAGTAATGTTCGGCAATCTTTTTCACCATGGACGAATTAAGCGGCAACGATTTGGTTTCCATTGAACAAATCAAATTATCACCAAAATAGTACCCGGCGTTTTGGTAATGACGAAGTCTTTCGATAGCCTTGCAGGCATATTCCTCCTGCCCCATCATACCAAGATGTTCCCATATATATTCCTTCCCGGTTCGTTTGTTCAAGCATGTAAAATCAGGATGCACGGTTCCCATCCCGCGAATTTTCAGCGGTTGTTCGTAACGAAAGGGAATTTTCATATAAGACAACGTATCGGCAATCATCATTTCCGACTTGGACCGAACGAAGAATCCCATGGACGTTTGAATCTTTGCGCCATCTTCCTCAAACGGTTTCCTCTCGTATTCAACATTTTGCCATCGTTCCGCAAAATCCGAAAGGCCAAGCCTAAACGGATTGACTACATCTCTACGCCCTTCCAGGAGATTTTCATAAACGCCATCAAGATCAGTCTTTTCCATCTTGGCCAACAGCGCATTCAATGAGCCTCTTACTTTCGCAATTTCTGCTAACAGCTTTTCATCATACGCTTTTTGTGCCAGCCTGCAAGCATCGGTGAAATGTTTGCCATCAAGATACGTTCCGTTGGAATACTTCCCCTTCACTAAATAATAGCGAGGAAGCTTATTTGGTCCCTGTTGCATTATTCGCAATCGACCTTTGGGCGCATTTTTCACAGCCGCAAGCTTTTCTTGATACAATTCGTTCAGCATTGAAACCTGAGACTTCAGGCTATTGCAAAATTCCGCAGACAGTAAACGTTCAGCCATAGATAATCTCCTTCTAAGTAAACAACAAGATAAACCAATCGCAGGCAATATCTCAAATTCCAACATTTCGAACTAGGATTTCGCACAAATTGCATCATTTTGCAATCAGTTGTTTACATGGAATTGGCTAGGCAACCCCATTTGAGCGATTCGCCTTTGTTTTTAGGACTATTTTGGGGAGAATGTTCAATTAGTCCTAGTAAAATTGCGGTTTACGACGCTGCCATAGGACTAATTTTTCCCACAACACCTTTTAGTACTAGCATTTCGCATAAATCGCCCCTCAAAGGAGCTTTTTCATAGGACTAAATCTCACGCCCCCGCGCTCTAGTCCTAAGCCCCAGCGAAAAAAAGCGCAAAACGTAGGACTAATTACAAACACCGCAAACATTAGTCCTAGCGCATCCGTAGCACAAGTAAAAAAAATAGGACTAATAACCGACACTTCGATTATTAGTCCTAAAATGTTTATCAAACGACTGCAGACGAATT
Source organism: Fibrobacter sp. (assembly GCA_024398965.1). Classification (NCBI taxonomy): domain Bacteria; kingdom Pseudomonadati; phylum Fibrobacterota; class Fibrobacteria; order Fibrobacterales; family Fibrobacteraceae; genus Fibrobacter; species Fibrobacter sp. The sequence goes on from JAKSIF010000005.1 coordinate 71,677, forward strand.
TTAAACGAACATCAAACGTGCATCAGATCGTCAAACATCCTTTTAACAACGTTTGGGCAGCAGCTATTCAGCCTTACCTACCTCAGCTTTCGCTTCCTTCTCAGCCTTTTCCTCTTCCTTGATCTGCTTATGCAGTTTCTTCAAGATCACAGGAGAAAGTATCACCAGGGCAACGCCTACAGTCACAAAGGAATCCGCCACATTGAAGGTGGGGAAACGAGTCATAATAAAGTCAGGGAAATCGCAGTCGATAAAGTCTACAACCATCTGCAGGCGCATGCGGTCGATGAAGTTGCCTACGGCACCGCCCATAATCATGACAACGCCCATACGGCTCAAGTAGTCGCGCTTATCAATACTCCTGTAGAACCAAACAAGCACAACAGAGGCAACGATGGACAAAAGCAGGAAAAAGAGCCAAGGCGGCAAGAAGGGCATCAGGTCCTGAGGGCGACTGCTGAAGGCGGCACCCTTGTTGAACACCAGCTGAAAGCGGGCCAGTTCTCCAATCACATTGATGACCTCGTGATTGGGCGCGCCCGTTTCGTTGGTAAAACGAGCCAAGGCCCACAGCTTTGTGAGCTGGTCAGACACAATGCTGAAAATAATGATGGCGATATGGAATGGCAATTTGTTATAAAATTTCATTAGGAACGAACCTCACCAAACTTCTTATCGATCCACTTGTCGCTGTAGAAATGCTTCATGGTGGACTTCACAATTTCCTTCACCGTGTCGCGGGTAATTTTCACCTTCTTGTCGCTGGCGAAGATCGACGAACCGTCGCCAATAAGCTTCATGTTCTCCGCGGCCATGAACAGCGGCCACAGGCAGAACAGTCGGGTGCGCATCTTGACGTTGGGAATCAACTTGGTGTAGGCGATGGCGTCTTCTAGATGTTTCCACGTCTTCTGAACCAGTTCATTCATCACGGCGGCGCGACGCTTTTCGAAATCAGCGCGTTCGCCCGCGGCGTCAGCTGCAGCCAGGCGTCCGCCATCAAACATATCGTAGCTATGTTCGAATCCGTACCTGCGGCAGATTTCCTCGGGGACGAAGCAGACCCTACGTTCGGAGTCTTCGCGGCAGTCCTTCACGATGTTGGCCACCTGAAGTGCCAGACCGAAGCTTACGTCCAGCTTCTGCATCTGGGCCTTGCGGGCATCCCCAATAAGGCAGGTGTCTGCAGCAAACAAGTGCGTCAGGAGCTTCCCGACGATACCCGCCACATAGTAGCAGTATTCATCCAGCTCCGCCACGCTTTCAAGCGTAAACCATCCGGAACTGAGGGCGGCCTCCTGGCGCTTGGCAAACTTCGCCATGCCGCCGCACATCTCGATCGTCACATCACGAACAGGAGCCGCATACACCTCCGGCAGTTCCTTCAACAGCGGGACCACCGCATGAGTATGCAAGCACAAGTCAAAGTAGGGCTCAGTCCCGCGGGCCCGCCATCCAGCAGGCAGCGCTTCCTCGAAAGCGCTAACGTCCTCCTCGCGCAGTTCCGCCGTCCTAAAAATCTTCGCAAACTTGTCCAGCAGAACTTCCTTCTCCGACGCAGTCATGTCCGGATCGTCTTCCACCGTATCCGCAATGCGCAGATACAGGTAGGCAAGCAGAATGCTCTTGTGCAACTTGCCCTTGAGAACATTGATGTTCAGGGCGAACGTGCGGGAAACCTGCAGCAAAATCTCTTCGGCGTAATTCCATGCCTTCTTTCCAGTCAGCACAGACTCGCCCATCCCAACCTGATCCAAAATATTAGCCATACATGGTCTCCGCATAAACGTCGCGAGGGATCTTCTTGGTCCTGGCCATGGCATTCACATACTTCCACAAACGGCCGTGGGCCTCGGCATTTTTCAGCTTCTTGGTAAAGCTCCAGATAGTCTGGTTATGCACATCCATCTCATTTCTGAAATTACCCTTGATTTCGGTCTTGTAACGGACCTTACGGTACTCCAAGAAATAAGCGGACTGGAACAAATCTCCGATTTTCTTGTTGGCCACCTTGCACATGACCACGCCCACAATCAAAAACACGGGGCAAACCGCCAAACCCAGGTACCATTCCTCCGTGGTCCAGCGATAAACCACCCAAATGGCGGGAACTGCAGAGAAAATTGCCATGACCAGGGTAAAAAACACGTCAAAAAAGACGATTTGGCCCCCAAACTTGGGAACGAAAGCCCATTTTTTACCCTTTCTCATCTGTTTCTTGAGATAAGTGGGGTAAGAAACCCTATAAAACCAGAAAAAAAGGCCCACCCAAAAAAGCACGGGCGTCCAAAACCAATAGTCCATAGTAGGCAGAATATCCATAACATACCAAATTTAGGAAAATCCAGGCGCACCATCTTATCAACAATCCCCAAAGCGGGGCAAATTGCCCTTTTTAGACCAAAAACACCAATTTTCAACAAACTCGCTTTTGCAACCCGTTGAATATCAAATAGTTACGAACAATGTAAACTTTTATTTTACACAATCTTTTGCACCTTTTGGGCAAAACTTATCAACAGTCTCTCGTAAATTTGTTACATTTGATAACCTAATTGTTGATAGATTTTAGACGGCAAAGGAATCAAGATGCAAGTTGAATGGGAAAGATGTTTGAACTACCTCCGCGGAATGCTCTCCGACACGGTTTACAAGACCTATTTCGCTCAGACCAAGTTGACAAACCTTACAACAGGTCACGCCATCGTTACCATTCCCGCCGGCCTAGACACCGCTGTCTACTCCGCCTATAAGGAACTGATTCGCCTCGGCTGGAAAGAAGCCACCCACGACGAATCCCCCATCGAGTTCGAGTTCCAGCAGCAGGAATCTATCCCGCAGCCCATGGTGAATTCCCAGAACACCTTCAAGGACTTTATCAAGCCCAGCGTTCCCCTGTCCGGCAGTTTCCGCTTCGAGAACTTCGTGCCCGGCGACAAGGCCCAGCTGGCATTCAACGCAGCCCTCGCTGTAGCCCGCAATCCCGACGGCACCCAGTACAACCCGCTGTTCATCTACGGTTCCAGCGGCTTGGGCAAGACCCACCTGCTGCAGGCCATCGGTAACTACATCCTGGAAGAAGACCCCGCCAAGCGCGTGTGCTACCTGACTTCCGAAGACTTTTCCCAGCAGTACATGAAGTGCCTGCGTGAACAGCGCATCACCGAAATGTCCGACTTCTACCGTAACGAAGTAGACATCCTGCTGATCGACGATATCCAGAACTGGACCGGCAAGTACGAAACCCAGAACGAATTCTTCCTGATTTTCAACGCACTGCACCAGGCCGGCAAGCAGATCGTGCTTACCTCCGACGCACCCGCCGCCGAAGTCAAGAACCTTTCCGACCGCTTGGTGAGCCGTTTCGCATGGGGCCTTACGGTAGACATCCAGCCGCCCGACGTAGAAACCCGCGAAGCTATTCTCCACAAGAAGGCCGAAGAACGTCACCTTGAAATCAGTGACGAAGTTCTGCATTATCTTGCCGAAAGCATCGCAAGTAACGTCCGTTGCCTGGAAAGCGCCATCATCAAGCTCACGCTTCAGTCCAGCTTGCTGAACCACGATATCGACATGAGCATTGCACAGAAGGTTGTGGCCGAAATCGCCCCGACGCTCCGCCGCCGCGTAAGCCTCGACGCAGTGCTCCATACCGTCTCCAAGCACTACGAAGTGCCCGAAGCAAAGCTTATCGAATCCGGACGCGGTACCAAGGAAATTTCCAAGGCACGCCAGGTCGCCATGTTCCTGATGCGCGAATGCTCCCCCATCAGCCTCCAGAGCATCGGCTCCCGCTTCGGCGGTAAGGACCACTCTACCGTAGTTCACGCCATCAAGAGCGTGAAGAAGGAAATGGAAACCGACCCCAGCTTCGCCCGCTTAATCGAAAGCCTTAAGAACAGCATTCATGATTAAATCTTTTTGACGAGCCCGTTTGATGCGGCCGTTATGCCAATTTTAGGACTAAAAGGATGATGTACGCCTTTTAGTCCTACTTTTTTATACAAAGTAACGCGTTTTTGGGGTGTTTTCTGGGGAAAATTAGGACTAATCTTCGGGGTGGTGGTTTTTAGTCCTAGATTTTTCAGACAAAGTAACAAAAATTGCTGTAAATTTCTTAAAAATCTAGGACTAATCTGCGTGGGCACAACTTTTAGTCCTACACACAGCGAATACAACAGCCCAAAATTACCCGGTGGGTACAAAAAATAGGACTAAACCCGTCGTTGCGAGGTTTTAGTCCTAACTTGAGCCAATTTCGCGTTTATTCTGAGCGACCAACCAGCCTATTAAGCGGCTAACCGACCGAGCCTACTTTTTCTTTTTGCTTTTCTTGTCGGCTTTGGCCTTACCTTTAGCCTTGGCTGATTTTTCCGAGCCAGCCTTAGGGGCGGCGGTATTGTCTGCGGAGGCGGCATTATCTGCAGTGGCGCTATTGCCTGCAGCGGCGGCATTGCCAACAGCTGCACCATCTCCGGCAGCCTTGGCAGAATCTGCTGCAACAGCAGCCTTCTCGGCGGCAACAGCCTCTTCCTCGGCCTTGGCGGCGGTCTCCTCGGCGCGCTTCAGATCTTGCTGGGCAACAGCAAGAATTTCCTGAGCCTTCTTGACTTCGGCCTTAGCCTTCTCGGACTTTTCGCGGGCAACACGCGCAATCTCGTGGGGGTCGCGGGCAATGGAATCCAGCACCGGGTCGGGGCAGTTCATATCAAGGCCGCCCTTGCTGCCGTTATAGCATTCCATCTTACCCTGGAATACGCCCATCTTGTAGGCGCCCCACTGGCGCTTCTTGACTCGTTCCGTATAGCAGAGAGTTGCGCCGGGCATCCAGTCGTAGCAGGTATCCTGAACAGACCAGAAGGTCACCACGCCGTTAGGCAGGCCCTCGTGGAACACGCCACCGAACTCGCCGAAGTCCACAAAGCCTTCAAGCTTGCCGGCAGCAAAAGTCAGGTTCACATTCTTCTTCTTGAACGGGTTGTGAATCACGGTACGGCCGTGGAGACCGCCGCGCTTTACAGAGAACTCGGCCATCAAGAAGCCCTTGTCGCTGAACATCTTGACGTTACCATCCACATAACCCTGCTTGTAAGGCACTTCGAGATGCTTAAAGTAGTACGTGGAATTATTAACTCCATCATAAACACTGGACTTGTAGAAAGTCGAAACACCTTCGCGCATACCGTTCTTATAGTTAGATGTCCACAGCACCTGGCCCCACTTCTTGTCTTGGCGGGTCGGGTACGTGGGGTCGTTCATGTAGCCGATTTCCTCGCCGCTCAGCAAGCCCTGTGCGTCCACATGTCGCACGTTCTCCTTGTAGCCGTTAAAAGCAAAGCCCGTCAGCTCGCCACCGTCGAGGCAGCGCACGTCGCTATAGTCCGTAAAGCGGCCCATGGCCTCGGGAATCAGCTTCTTCGGCAGGCCCGAAACGCTGAACACGCCAGAACTATTACGTTCCCCCGCCGGATCCGCATCCGGGCGGCCGTGCACGTTCAAGAAGCAAGTGATATCGCGGGCGCGATCCGCACGCTTGTTAAAGTATTCGCCAAAGGGAGTCATCTCCCAGCCTTCGTCAAAGCCAAGAGGTACAACGCCGGCCATAGGGTGGCCGTCTACAAAGTCAGACAAGGCAAAGCTGGTCTGCCGCACATTGTCCATGCACTGCTGCAGGGCGTTTCCGTTATCGCAGGAACCGTCGGCGCAAGAAATCAGGCGGGGCTTGGGCAGTTCGTACACGCGGGTAATCTGCTTGGGCTCGTCGTTACCGCGCCAGCCAAAGCCGCCCTTCTCGCGAACCTTGAAACATCCACAAACAGCATCGCTGTCGATCTTGGCCCCAATGCGGGCACGTTCCGCAGGCACAATGCTTGCAGCCTTCTCAAGCCAGCAGTCAAAGTACTCGAAATGGTTCACATCCTGGGCCATGGCCTGGCCGCCCAACACGGCGCCAAAAACCAGCACAGCAAGACTCTTTGCAAACTTCATAAAACCTATCCCTCGTAACCCTTGGGGTTGTTCTTCTGCCAGTTCCAGGAATCGCGGCACATCTCCTCGATACCGTACTTGGCTTCCCAGCCCAGCTCGGCCTTGGCCTTGGCAGGGTCGCAATAGCAGGTAGCAATGTCACCCGGGCGGCGGGGCTTAATGCTGTAGGGCACCTTTACGCCGTTCACCTTCTCGAAGGCATGCACAACGTCGAGCACGCTATAACCGTGGCCCGTACCCAGGTTGTACACGGCAAGGCCGCACTTACGCTCGATAGCCTGCAGCGCGCACACGTGGCCGGCAGCCAAGTCGCACACATGAATATAGTCGCGAACGCCCGTTCCATCGGGAGTATCGTAGTCGTTGCCGAACACGCCCAGCTCCTTGCGCATGCCCACCGCAGTCTGGGTAATGTAGGGCATCAGGTTGTTGGGAATGCCGTTGGGATTTTCGCCAATGCGGCCGCTCTGGTGAGCACCGATGGGGTTAAAGTAGCGCAGCAGCACCACGTTCCATTCCGGGTCGGCCTTCTGCACATCGCTCAACACCTCTTCAAGCATAGACTTGGTCTTGCCGTAAGGATTGGTGCACTCGCCCTTGGGGCAAGCCTCGGTAATGGGAATCACAGCCGGATTGCCGTACACCGTTGCAGAAGAAGAGAAAATAATGTTCTTGCAGCCGTTCTTGCGCATGGTATCCACCAGCACGAAGGTGGCGTTCATGTTGTTCTCGTAGTATTCCAGGGGCTTTGCAACAGACTCGCCCACAGCCTTGAGACCAGCAAAGTGAATGCAGGCGTCGATCTTGTATTGCTTAAACACCTTGTCCATGGCCTCGGCGTCGCGCACGTCGGCCTTTACAAAAGGAACCGGCTTGCCGATAATCTCGGAAACACGGCGGAGAGATTCCTGGCTGGAGTTCACCAAGTTGTCCACCACCACAACGGAATGGCCGGCCTTGTCCAGCTCAATGATCGTATGGCTACCAATGTAGCCCGCACCACCGCACAAAAGAATCTGCATAATAAAAATCCTTATATTAATCGCTTCTAAATCTAAATAAAAAAAAAGAAGCCCATCTTTATGAGCTTCTCTCTTATAGGCAGAAAAACCTATTATCCAATAACTTTTTTGTTGAAAGCCTCTGGAGTCGTAAATGTCGGCACAATTTTACGTAAAGCGGCAATGGCAACCTCATCCTTATTTTCATTAGCCGCATTTTTCAATTCCCAAAGCTGATTTATAAAATCAGAGTGAATTTCAATCTGCTTTCCAATGAAAATTAGCTTATTTTTTGTTTTCTCCAAGCCTTCCTCGTTCATCAGAAGTTCTTCCTTGATTTTTTCACCAGGACGAAGACCCGTAAACTTGATTTCTACATCCTTGTAAGGAACCTTACCGTACATACGAATCAAGTTTTCTGCCAGGGTGACAATCTTTACAGGCTGTCCCATATCAAGAACAAAAATTTCACCGCCCTTGGCAAGACTTGCGGCCTCCAGAACCAAGCTCACAGCCTCAGGAATAGTCATAAAATAACGGATGATATCCGGATGAGTCACAGTAACAGGCTTTCCCTGCTCAATCTGACGTTTGAACAAAGGAATCACAGAGCCATTACTGCCAAGAACATTTCCAAAGCGTGTCGTCACAAATTCAGTAGAGCTCCCCTCCTGCTGGGCAAGATACTGAACAATCATTTCACAGCAACGCTTACTTGCCCCCATCACGTTAGTGGGGTTCACCGCTTTATCGGTACTAATCATTACAAACTTGCCCACATTATGCTGCAAGGCAAGAGTTGCCATGTTAAACGTGCCAATTACGTTGTTCTTAATAGCCTCCATAGGGTTGTTTTCCATCAAGGGTACGTGCTTATGAGCAGCAGCATGGAAAACAACATCCGGAGTATGCTTCTTGAAAATTTCATTCATTCGGAAGTAGTCACGAACACTGGCAATCACTGTAACCAAATCCAGCCTAGAGCCATACTCCATCACCAATTCCTGCTGAATTTCATAGGCATTATTCTCGTAAATGTCTACAATAATGACCTGCTTCGGATTGTACTTTGCAATCTGGCGCACAAGTTCACTACCAATACTGCCACCACCACCCGATACCATGCAAACCTTGCCCTGGATAAAATTACGGATATCTGCATTATTGAACTTGATAGCCTCTCGTCCAAGCAGATCCTCGACTTTAATATCTCTAATCTGGTTAACGAAATTAGTAGAGCCATCGCCAATACCCGATGCGTCAAGAAGGCTGCCCACAAAGGGCAACACCTTAACCGGCAAGCCGGTCTTGCCACAAATGTCGAGAATGGCACGGCGGTCTGCCGGGGGGCAGCTGGGAATGGCAAACACAATCTGCTCGATACGTTCGTGCTTGGCGATTTCGGGAATGCGGCTGGTACCACCGGCCACCACCACATCGTGCATAAAGGTTCCCAGCTTCTGGCGATCGTCATCCACAATGCAAACCGGGTAAATCTTGCTGGCCAAGGAATCCTCGTTGTGGCCATCCCTAGTACGGCTGTTGCGGATTTCGCGAAGCAAAATATCGCATGCGGAGCCAGCGCCAACAATCAAGGTACGCTTGACCTCGGCTTCCTTGTGACCCGTTTCTACCAAGGTCACAAAAGTGTCCTTGAACAGCACGCGGAAAAGGCAAATGCCCGCAGAGGCTATGATAGCGTGCAGGATAGCAAATTCCCAGAACAGGTCTCCACGAATAATAAAGATAAGGAACGCAGCAACGGCAATACCCGCTACTGTACCGTAAGCACAAATCAGGTAATCCTTTTTGCCAAAGTAACGCCACAGCTTGTTGTAGGCGCCAAAGAACAGCAAGGTACTGAAGCAGCAGAATATGCTAACCAAAAAGACAATCAGCAAGTCGCCACGGCCAATGCGGTCAGCAAACAACGGCAGCGGAAAGTTCGAGATCAAACCGGATACACCCACGATAAAGGCATCGGTCAAGGCCAACACCCTTTTGCGCATCCTAAAACTGCTAAACAATTCCTTCAGTTTGTTCATACCAAACATTCCCTACAACAAACAACTACAGAATTATCGACGGCGCTTGTAGTAGCCGTACTGGCCATAGTAACCGTATTCGCGGTAAGAACCTTCGCGTTCGCAGTGGTTCATTACAAAGGCCTTGGGAGCTTCGCTCAAACGGTCGATCTTGTTCAGGGCTTCCTTCACCTGGTCCATGGAATGGCGGCCATAGTGGAGCACATACAGAGCAAAGTCCACCAAGGGCAGAATCAGTTCTGTATCGGCAACAAGGCTAATGGGCGGAGTATCCACCACAACAACGTCGAACTTGGACTTGGCTTCTTCAAGAAGATTGCCAAAGGTATCGCCATGGAGCAAGTCGGTAGGAGCCTGTTTGGCATGGCCTGCACCGATTACGTAAAGCCCCTGCATTTCGGATTCGGCAATAGCCTCGTCAAGAGTGTACATGCCAGCAAGGGTCTCGGCCAAGCCGTGAGAGTTCTTGCTGTGAACCACGCCACGACGCATGTCGGCATCGATCAAGAGCACCTTCTTGCCGGAATTTGCAAAGAGGGCAGCAAGGTTCTTGGAGATAAAGGACTTACCTACCCCAGCCACAAGGCCCGCCACCATGATAACAGGCTTTTCGGAGTTCAGGGAGAATTCCACTGCGGTGAACAAGCTGCGCAGGGCTTCACTGGCGGCATCTTCGGGTGAATGAACCACCAGAGGGAGTTCTCGCATACGGCGGCGGCGCTTAAGAGCCTTGTTTCCGGATTCAGGAATCTTGGCGTAAACGCTAACGCAGGTTTCGCGTTCCACTTCAAGGGGATTGCGCACACCGTTCTTGAGCATGCGGATCAGGAACACCAGCAGCACACCCACCATCAAGGAGGCAGCAACGGAGCAAATCAAAATGTTAGCCTTCTTGGGCTTGGTCTGTACAGGGTCTTCAACAGCGTAGTCAACCACACGCACGGTACCCACTTCACCGGCACGAACCACCTGCAGCTGCTGGATGTTGTTCAGCATGGAGGTGTAAAGTGCATTGTTCACAGCCACTTCTTCCTGCAGGCTCAAAATTTCCTGCTGGGTCAAAGGCATCTTTGCGGCAGAAGACTTCAACTTGGCCAATTCACCGCGAACCTTGTTCTGCTGCTTTACGATGGTCTGAACAGAAGGATGTTCATTCTTGAAAAGTCGGGTGGCTTCCTGGCGGCGCTGTTCCAAGGCCAGCAACTGCATATTCAGGTTCTGTTCCTTTTCGAGATGAGCCCTAGTTTCGCCGGACATGTCCACGGAACCAACGCTGTGGCGGTAATCAGCCAATTTCTTTTCGGCGGAATCAAGCTTTGCCTTAATACCGGGGAGCTGAGCTTCGAGGAATCCCAGTGTCTTTTCTGCTTCGGCACTGCGCATTTCGATGTTCTGACGCAAATACACATTAGCCACGGTATTCAAGATAGAGGAAGCACGGTCCGGATAGCGGTGAGAGAAGTTGATGCCAATAACACCGGTCTGCTTGCCCTGTTCGGCAACCTTAAGAGACCTAGCCAAGGCTCGAGCAGCCTTCAACGGAGATGTAGAAGAAAGAGCGAACTTCTGGCCGGGCTTGCCCTTAATCTTATTTACCAGGATACTTACAGAATCACCCTCGTAAACGGCAAAGGCCTCGACGCCCACCTCGCCACTCAGGATTTTCTTACCATCGGGGCTGAACATGTCGTAGGTATTTTCATCGGTAATTGTTGCAGTCCAGCCACCACGGTTTTCCACGGGCAGAGTCAGCCCACCAAGGTCCATACGGCCTTCGCGGTGGGTAATACGTTCCATAAAACCAATGGGAGTTGCGTTATAGCAAAGGGCTTCGGCATCTACCACGTAGCTAAGCACCTTTCGGCTCTTGATCACCGGGATTTCGGCATCGGCAGGGCTAGCCATTTCGAGAAGCATACCCATCTCGCCCATGGCGCGGCCGGCCTTGTTACCCTTAACATCCAACTTGAGCAAGGCATCGCTGCTGTACTGGGGGCGAATCCAGTTGCCCATGAAAACGCCAATGCCTGCACCAATCAGTGCAAAAAACAGCAGAAGAAAACGACGCTTCCACAGAATGGCAATTGCATCGATAAGGGTGATTGTATCGGCAGGCTTTACACCCTGCAAGGCGGCAAGGTTGATTGTAGCTGCGGCGGGAGCGGTGTTTTGATTGTTTTCTTTCATCTAAAAATCGTATTCTAAAATTTACAATTAAAAGATAGAATATTGTAAGTTTTTTACATACAAAAAAAAGCCCCAAAAGGGCAATTCTTTGGCTTTTTCACGCCAAAATGAGACGTTCGTCACACTGTTCACCCACCACGGAACGGTGGGTTATCAAGATAAAGGTCTTGTGGGGGAACTCCGCAAAAAGGCGGCGGTAAAGTTCAGCCTCGGTGGATTCGTCCAGCGCGGAGCTGATTTCATCCAGGAGCATCACGGAACCCTCGCGCAAAAGGCCGCGGGCAATGGCGATTCTCTGGGCCTGACCTTCGCTCAAGCCAAGGCCACGCTCGCCCAGTTCCGTATCAAGGCCCTGGGGCAAATCCATCACAAAGTCTGCACAGGCCGTATGGATGGCACGTTCCAGCTCGGCATCGGTTGCCTCGGGCTTTGCAATCAACAAGTTGCTGCGAATGGTTCCGCTCATCAGGGAATTTCCCTGAGGAACCAGCACAAGATTTAATTTATCTGCAACAACGTTGCCAGATTCAGGCTGGGCAAAGCCGAGAATCAAGCGGAACAAAGTAGTCTTTCCAATGCCGGTCTCCCCCATAATCGCAGTCTTGCTGCCCGGTTTAAACTCGTGGGAGAAATTCTCAAGGATTTTTCGATCGGAATGGGGATACTTAAAGGTAACGTCGGAAAAGCGGACCAGCCCGGGCTGCGCGAGTTGGGATTGCTCGGGGTGAAGCGCGGATTGGGACTGCGCGCCCAGTTCCTCCAGTCGGTCGATGCTGGCGGTTGCATGGATAAAGTCGGGCGCCATGTTCAGCATACTGAAAATAGGCTGCTGAATCTGGCCAACCAACTGCAAGAAACTGGTCATAACACCGAAGGTAATCGCCCCGCTCCTAAGGCCCAGACCGCCCCAGATAAAGGCAAGAATGTAGCCCAGTCCAAAAACGGAGCCCAGCAGGAATCGGGTCAAGGTCGTAAAACGGGCGCGACGCAAAACGTTGCCCTGCAGCCCGCGCTGCAAGCTGTTCAGGGTGCCGCTCATCCAGGATTCACTATCCAGGGAACGAAGGACCTCGTTGTGCTCCACTGACTCCTGCACATGCACCTGAACGCGGCTTTCGTCCTTACGAATCTGGAGCGTCATGTTCTTGAGCCTGTGGGCGATAAGCTTACCCAACACCATTACCGCCGGCGAAAGCAGCAGCAACAACCAGGCAAGGCGCGGGTCGAACCAGCGCATCATCAAGAACGCACCCACCAGCTGGATCATGGTTACCATCATCTGGGGAATGTCGGAGGTAGCCACATCGCTTACAGTCTCGATGTCCTTGAACAACCTGGATGTAACGTCGCCGGAATGAAGACGTTCGTCGCCATAGAGGTTTGTCTTGAAAAGTTTTCTGTAGATTTCCAGGCGAAGCTCGTTGGTCTTGCGGACAGAGGCCGACACAATAAGGTAAAAGCCCGCCTGTCTAAAGATTACGCCGCCAACAACAGCAAGCACAAGCAGTGCAATATTCTTAACGATATCTTCGCTGGATCCGGTATGTATGGTAACGTCGATGAATTCCTTGCTTAGCCACACCACGGACAGCCCAAGGGCTACCTGGGCTATGCCCACCAGGACGCGCAAGGCAATGCTTGCCCGCGCACCTGCCGTGTTGCGCCAAAGCCAGGCTACGTACTTCATTCGATAACGTTAACCTTCTGCCATTCGGCAACAATGCCCGCCACGTCGGCCTCGGCCTGTTCCGTAGTCACATTATATTCCTGGCAAAGCGCTGCGGCGAGACTTTGCACTGTAAATTCGCCTGCGGCTTCGGCAGCCTTCCAAAGCCACGCCGCCGTTTCGTTAAGGCAAAGCAAACGCCCAAAGTCCAGCGCCCCAAGGCCCTCGCCCATGATTACCTGTTCGCCACAGACTTCACGCAATACAAATCCGCTCTTGATTTTCATACAAGCTTTACCTTTTCTAAGACTCTATAAAACAAAAGTAACCATTTTCTGACAGGCTGCAGGCGGCCCCATAGCCGGGCAGCAGCGCATCGAGGGCCCGAATAGAGATCGTGACGACGGCCCTTGGCATCTACCACATGGGTTGCCACGGCCTTGATTCCGGCAATGTCGCAGTACTCGCGGCCAGCAAGGTTGCCATCGCCCATAAGGGTCACGCGATCGCCATCAACTGCTACTACACGATGAACAACGTAATGATTTTTTCGGCCAGCCCAACCCACGCCATCGGCGGAATCGGCAAGGGCAAGCACAACCTGCCCCACCCAGACTTTTTCGGGCTTTTGGAGTACAACACTTTCGCGACTGCCGATAATGAAAGGCAACATGCTACGGCCCCTCACAGGGAACGTAACCGAAACGCCCTCACCCACCAGGCGGACAGCCTCCTCGATGATGGTAATATCGCCAACCATTTTCTAATCTCTTTGCGAACCGCCGTTTTCTGCCGAGGCAGGTACATTGGCAATTTTGGAGGCAGGAACGTCGCCGGCAATGGTCCTATTACAAAGTTCCGCGGCAGCCTGGTCAGGAAGACACTTCAAATAAAACGCAGGAACATTCTGGGCTAAGGCATTTTCAGTTTTGTGTAGACCATCAGCAATAGCCTTGTCCCAACGCTTGCCCGAAATGCTGGGCACCAGAACCGCATAAGCCATAAGCCCGTTCAAACGAGAAATCTCGTTTGCCGGGGCCTGTTCCAACTGGACCACAGCCCCCAACGGCATTTGCAGATTCTTGTAGCACGGGGTCTTGCCGCTCCACGGGGAACCGTAAATCACGGCACCGTCTTCATACAGGCGCACAACCGGATTGTCGTCGTTCACCAGCTCCGTACCAGCAATATGCTTGAGCCACAGGCGGGCATGAGTACTCTTGCCCGTACCGCTCTTGCCAAGGAACATATAGCCCTTGCCCTGGTAGCTTACCACAGCACCATGGAACAGAGCCGTATTCTTATTTGCGGTCGCAAGCGCGAACATGATCATGAGGGCATTGTCCAGGGCGAACTTCGGCGAGTCGTCGTTTACATACAACGTTCCACAAGAATAACTGTTGGTACAAACCAGCACACCGGCAGAAACCCTACCGTGGAAGAACTCAAAGACAGAATCGCCATTGGCGGTATGACCGCAGACAATCTCCTGGCCCTCATCGTCCTGGGTAATCTCTACATCAAAATCCCGCGGCGGCTCTCCATCGCAAATTTCAAGAGAGAACACCAACGCAGGCTTTTCCGATTCAGCCGCGGACTGCCCCGCCGGCTGCCCCGCAGACACGAAAAAGGGCGCATAGTTGTCCATGAGCCCTTTAAAAATTTCAGCCTGGGCACCTTTCTGCACACAAACAGAAAAGCAATGCCCGGCAACTTTGTAAATAGATTCCACTAGACTAAGCCTGGCGGTTCTTGTCCTGACGGTTAAAGAAACCGAATTCGTCATCGTATTCGGTAGCATCGGGACAGTCAGAGAAACCAGAGCAAGACAGCAAACTCATCTGGGACTTCATGTCCAGGATGTTCATCTTCGGAGCTTTATATTCTTTCTTAATCATATTCAACTCCTACTTGACAATGACCTTCTGGCCCATGTGATAGTAAGTACCCTTAACAGTCGGCTTATGGTCGAGCATACGACCCTTAAGGTCGAACCAACGGTCCTGCATGGTTACAGCACCAGTGGAGGTATTCATGCGGCCAATAGCCATGGGCTTGCCTTCTTCATTCAGGAATTCGACATCGATAGAAGACGGAAGTTCTTCAATAGAGGCAATTTCGTTGGAAGCCAGGGCGGTACGCTTAGCACCGGCAGTGGCGTTCTTGTTGTAGTACAGGTAAGCACGAAGGGGCTTGATAGAAGCACCGGCCTTACCCTTTACGAACTGACCTTCGGTAACGTTGATGTCGGGCCTGTTCTTGCCGGCAAAGCCAAAGATGCAGCCCAGGTCGGGATCACCTTCAGCCCACTTCTTGTATTCGTAGGTTCCGTGGAATTCCCAATTGCCGAAAGCAACCTTCTTGATACCCTCGGAAGTATTGAAGGTAACCTGCTTGCTGCTGCACTGGGAATCGTTCTTCTTAAGAACCAGTTTTTCATCATGGGGGACCATGATGTAGGGTGTATTGGCTTCGAGAGGGTCCACGTTCTGCTGAGCGTAAGCCTTCCACGGACCGCCGTCCCAATCCTTTTTAATATCGACAACTCTAAAAAGCTGGAAACCAGAGAAGCAGCCAAAGGGAGAGGTAAAGGGGACTACAATGGTCTGGATTGCCTGACCGGCGGCATTATGATCTTCGGGAACGTAACCAGGAGCGCCCTTACGAACGTAGACGACCTCGTCTACAACAACATCTTCGGGAATATCGATAGTCTCGGTGGATTCGCCATCAATCGTGGCAACAACCTTGCCATCAACTTCTTCAATGGAAATACCACCATACTGGGTAGCAGCCTGAGCACCCACAAATCCGGCAATACCGGCAAACAATGTAGCTTTAAGAGCGTTATTCATGATAATATAACCTACATCTTAAAAAAACTTGTCACAAATTTAAAAATTTACAAAGAACTTGCAAGTAACATACGTCACAAAAATCACTCAAAAATCAGATTTTTGGGCAAATTTTCACATTTTCTCCATGTCATCAGCCATCTTAAGGCGTTTTGGAATGTAAAAAACAAAGCCTACAACCATGAAAAAAAGCTGCCACGCAACTTCTACAAAATCAAAGGAGAGCATTTTCAAGAGGCGAACCTTGTTACGCAACCACCAAACAAAGACAGACCGGCCTCTCCTATCGAAATGACGTTCAAAGTCGCCCGAAGCAAACGCCTCGTCTAAAAGAGCGCGGCCACGACGTTCATCCGGAGGGCACACAAAATATTCCGGTTCCAAGCCCAACATTTCATGAAGAGCCCACATCAGGGCCCCTGCGGTATGTTTCAAGCCCAAGTCGGCAAGATGGTTACCAAATTCAGAACGTTCAGCCTTTGTAGACGACTTAAGCAAAAAGAAATAGTCCACAAGCTGCCGCAAGCCTATTCCCAAGGTTAGAAAATGCCTTTGAATGTGGGAAAGCTGCATCGCCATAGCAAACGTCATTGTCGGAACATTAAAGCGCCCTTCTTTTAAGGTCGTTTCGCAAGAAGGAACATGCACGAGCTCCCCTTCCAGGAATTTCTGCAACCGCCGATTGGAAAAGGGATTCCTGTTGCCAGAGCAAGCCTTAAAATGAATTTCCACTGGCACCAAGAAGTGTTTGGGCGCAAGCTGTGCATCATGTTCCCCGACCGTCATGCCATCTTGCAGGCCAAGTTTTTTTATCAGTTCAAGAGTTTCTTCTCGGGATCCATCTATCCAGATATCGACATCACTAGACTGCCTAAGTTCTGGGTCAGGATACAGAACACCATTTGCACAACCCTTCAGGATAACGCTGCGGCGCCCCTGCTCCGCAAAAAGCCTTGTCAACTCCGATGAAATTTCAGACATTTTCTTGCCAAGGCCGCGGATACGTTCCGTTTCAAAAGACCATCGAAAGACCAATTCCATTGGCGGCCTTAAATCCGCGGGCAATCGTTCCACCCCGGAATAAAAAATCCCCAGCATCGATTGCTTTACAGCAAAATCAAACAACTCCAGCCATTCAGCCGGGGAAAGTTTATCCTGAACATCTGGGATAAGCTTCAAGCTAAATTGAAGAAAGTTGTTGATTTTTTTATTAATCATGATCGTTTTTTTCAAATTAAATCAAAAAAAAATTAAGCTAAAGCTTCCGACGATTTTTTATTCGACAAATAATATTTTTCAAATAATGCCGATGAACAAAAAGAAAAGTCATGTATACAAGCAAATACAGCAAAAATCCACTAAAGCCGTCAATAAACCATGTTGAACAAACAAAGCAAGCAATCATAAACGATTCTATAATCAAACCTTTTACAAATGACAGTTGCATTTTCTTAGAAAGGAAAAACTCACCCAACGATGTTCGAAACGCAAATATTATCAAAATAGCAAAAACCGCATAAGTCAAATTCTCCAAGAGGAATATGCTCGTCCATGTCAAAACGGCGCTCAACACAAGAGTTAAAAGATTCGTAAAAAAGATCTTTTTTTCCATTCTAAGTGTTTTTAAGTACGTTTCAACAAGCATACTGAGTTTTCCTTCATAAAAGCATATAGGGAACAGTATCGCCATATATTTCAAACAATCGGCATAACTTGGCAACCAGTATGTCAAAAAGACATACAGGGGATAATAGGCAAATAAGATCCCAAACGTGAAAAGCATCAGTCCCACTTTCATTTCACGATAAATTTCCGAATACTTTGATTCATCAATTCTCCGCAAAGTAGGAAGTAAAACCATAGATACAGAACGGATAAACACCATAACAAGATTAGAGATTGTCAAGGTTAGAGATATTTTACCAAAAGTAGACACATCCCATTTACGTTCTATAGACCAACGAACCAGTCCTAAAATAAGTAGACTCGCAATATTTGCAAACATCAGTTTTGATCCAACGCAAATATTTTCATAAACCTCTTTTAAGACCTTCTTTGAAACAGAAATCTTTAGTGAAATTTGATCTCGACATTGAAAGATTCCATAACACATGGAAACAAACTTTCCAAACAAATCCGCAGCTATAACAAGGGCAAAACTATCTAAGCCAACAAACACAATTAGCAACGAACCAAAACCAAAACAAGCTCGTTCAATCATAATCAGGAAAGAATATTCCTTGATTCGATTAGTCGCTTGCAGCACATATTGCAAAAAAGTTTTGGGCATTAAAAAAAGAATGCATAAACCTATTAAGGTAAATACAACCGTTTTCTCTGTCGTGGGGGCAAATTTCAAAGCGCAAATGCAGAATAAGATGCTAAAGGCACTTTCAAAAAGACAGAATATCCCAAACTGGGACTGAAAAAGTTTTTTATCTAACGACTCGTAATAAGCGCCACCATACCGCAGATATATTCCATCAGCCCAACCAAAATGCAGAAAACCAGTATAGTTGATATAAAAAAGGTATAACTGAAAGAAACCGTAATTTTCTACGCCTAAGGCCTTTGGAACAAAAAAGGCAACAAACACAGAAACCAGCAAACAAACAATGTTGGACAGAAACGTGTAAGATATGTTTTTAAGGACAGAAGGCATAATCTAGCAGCTATCTCTCTTTTACTAACAACACAGGACTAGTTAAAGCAAGTACGAAAATAAAACGTTGAAGCCATAATGAAAAACGAGAAAAGAAAATATCATCAAAAAAGAAATAAGCAATGGGAGTCATCATAACCGAAAGCAGAACAACAAAAAAAATTTCTTTTGTTTCTACAACCTTTTTGTACATAAACCCATAAAATATACCCATAACAAAAAATACAAAATACACCCACATCATGCCAAAATCTCGAAAAACCCAACCAACCGCAGTATACACATTCGATTTAGCACCATTCAAATACAGAAACGGAGAAATCGTTTCAACAACTTCAACATCAGGAAACAGCGAAGACAACACCGCGCAAATAAATCTAAATGTGTACTTTCCATAACCAAATTCTTGAATATTATCAAACAAATACAAGAAATTCAAAGTTGGATTGATGAAATAACTAGAAAAAAGATATTGAAGTTTTTCAAAATCACTCAAATGAGCATACGTTGTTGCAAACTTATCAAGCGATGAATATCCCCATATAAAAAACATCAAAACCAACATCACCGTTGAAAATACTAGTATTTTCTTATTAGACACTTCTTTTACAAATACATAGATGTAAACCAATGCTATTAACAGTAAAAACCACCCACCTCTAGAAGAGAATAATAAAATCGACATGGTCGGCGGCAACATAAATAAAATATTGTTGCGATTTTCAGAAGAGGGATTATAGGTAAAAATTCCAACAGATACCATAAAAATTATGGGAATCAGGTTCAAAAAAATCACGGAAATTCCACTTTCAAACAAGTCATTTTCATTCATGCAATAAATCATAGTCTGCCAAATTGAGGCGGAACGCACATTTAATTCGCTCCAACATTTGGCAATAGTTATTGCAGAAAACACATACATTGAAATAATTAGCGGAATCCTTATAATTGGATTCCACGCATATTTCTGACATCTCCAAAAACTTGTAGAAAAACGATTATATGTAAAAAATTTAAACCCAACGAAAAAAGAAACGAAACATATGAAAAACAAACCCATTCGCCAATCATCAGAAAAAGACAACGGCATAAAAATCAAAACAAAAATGTACTGCATAAGCCAAATACCACCAGCCAATACTAATGGACTAGCAAGATTTCTGACTATTTTGAAATCCAAAAAAAGGAACAACAAAATTCCTATTACGCAGGCTAAAGAAATCATTTATCTTCTAAAAAATTTTTAAGCCAGCTTGCAAAATCATATTGTTCAATAAACATATCAGAACTATGATCATAGGGAGATAAGACAAAATCTTTCAAATCTTTCAGTTCTCTTTTTCCTAAAATAAATACATTATTCTCATTGTAAAACGATTCATTCGCGGCGCTTTCATTGTTTGTAATCAATTTTTTTTGTAGAAAAAGGGATTCCATCTGGCGAGCAGTCGCCCCAACTTGTCCAGGACGAACAACTTCAAGCAAAGCTTTACTTTTAACATTTTGTTCAAGTAATTCGTTGTAATCAACCGATTTTGATTTTAAAGATTCAGGAATTCCTTGATGCAGGGGATATACAATTCTGAACAAGCATCTAAGTCCCATCTTTGTAAATTCATTGTACAACGACACCAGTGTTTCGCCTCTACCGGAATCACTACCACAGAAAAAAACGTCTTGTTCTGTTTCTTTTGTATTTTTCACCAATGTTTTAAAGTAATATTGGTGATTAAATTTCATTCCATACTTTAAACAATCATTTGGATCAAACGACCAAAATTCACAATTTCCCTTCACTTTTTTGGGGTTAGTAGAAGAATTAACTATATTCCAATACCACGCAATCACTTTTGCTTTAGGGTTCAGTTTGTTTATATAAAGAGGCAAGTCTAGCGTCATACGAGTCATGTGGACGATAATGACATCACTTTTTTTTGCCAATTCTACCCATTTTTTTGAATACCACACCGATACAAATGGTATATGAAATTGCATCCATAAGCGTCGTATCCCACGCAAAAATTTGTTCACTTTATAAAAAGGAAGATAGGCAGGAACGTCATATTTCGCCCATTCCGATGTGGCAAAATTGCCAATCATATTTTGAGTCAATAGTAAAAAAGTCTTTTCCATACAATTCATTTCAACTTTAGGTAAAAGTTTTGCAACCATTCCGAAGTCGTTTTTATATCATATCCTTCAGTAATTATATTGTCTCGCATATTCATTCGTTCTGAAGTTTCACACGAATCCAACATGCGATCAACCCAAACATCCATAGGAGCCTCTAAAGAAAGATATTCAATAAGATTTGACACCTTAGCCTCTCTAGGAACCCTATCTGAGCAAATCGTTTTCAATCCTGCAGCCTGAGCTTCAACAGCAACAATACCCAAACCTTCAAATAAAGAAGGGAAAATAAACAAGTCCATGGCAGAAAGTATACTTGGGATATCGGACCGAGCCCCCGTAAAACGAACACAACCACTCAGCCCCAAAGAATCAACCTTATTCTTTAGGAAATTTTCAAGTTTTCCTACACCAACAATTATTAGTACAGAATTTGGATATTTTTGGTAAAATTTTGCAAAGACATCAATAACAAAGGATTGATTTTTTTGTTCTGTTAAACGACCTATATTTCCAACTACAAATTCTCCATCCAAAGAGAATTCCTTTCTAATTAAAGCTCTCTTTTCTTCCGAATAGATATATTGTTGAGAATCTATGGCATTTTTCAGTACAGTAAACGACGATTTTCCATAAATCCATTGTCCGGCATCTTCAGAACATGCAAATCGATAATCAGATGTTTTTGACAAGCGATTAATAAACGGTTTACGCAACAAGGTTTTCAACGACAAAATGGGAGATTTTGTCGCATGGGAATGTCCAATACAAACCAAACCGAATTCATGAGCAACATCAAAGAATACGGATGCTATTGTAAAAAGATGCCCATGCACAACTTTGTATTCAGGGTGATCTTTGAAAAAATTTCTCCACCATTTTTTATACTTAAAAATGTTATAAATTTTAAAGTTTGGTGCAGAAAAAATGCGACCACCTAATGAAATAATTTCATCGTCATAAGCACATTTTTCACCCGTATGCTTTACAAAATCAAATTGAATCTTTGACCTATCAACATTCCTATATAGATTCATTATCATGGTTTCAGAGCCACCACGATTCAACGCTCCAAAAACTTGAAGTATTCGTATTGGACTAGTCAAAATTTCATTTCCTCTTTGACTTAAACACAGAAAAATCTTCCAAAGTCAAAATCAGCTTCATCCGGGGTATATTGAACGTAACCACTCCACGGATAGAATGTCAACTCACCAAAATAAATCTTGCCAGAAATATTATACAGGTCAACACGAACAAACGGAAAATCTTCTGACAATTTTGAAGCAATTTTAATCATTTCATCAAAATTATCTGGTTTTGGAATATCGTAATCAGCCTGAGGACAATCACTGGACACATTCAACGGATCCCAATTGGCTGTATAAAAATTACGTTTATGGCCAATATAACGATCAACATCCACAACCAAATATTCTGGTTTTCCATTAAAGCAGAATATTTTATAGTCATTCACTCCAGCATCAGGATTATCCGTATTAACCAAGAGTTCTTCAACAATAATTCCAGGCATCAAACCACTATAAGCCCATTCTCGGCCTAAAGTTTTTTTCACCGGATGTTTTGGCAAAATCAATTTTTGTTTAAGCAGATCATAATCAAGTGTTGATTTATCCGAGCAGACAACCACATTCATTCCCCCACCACCATGAGTTGTCTTGATAACAAAACTCTTTGGCAATTTTTCAAAATCAATTTTATCGACAGAACTAAAGTATCCATACAAGTCAACAAGAATATTCTTCAAGCCCTTAGATTCCACAAATTGTCGAACAAGGAACTTATCAACACATTGATGCATTACCGGATTTCTATAATTCAGCTTATACCACTGCACTTTCTCAGTAAAGCGCAAAGGCTTTTTCAAATTCAATGATCGATGTAGCTTGACACGATATTGAAACCGAAGCATCAAAGAATCAGGAATAAATTGAAGAATATTTAGAATCTTTCTGCGCAAGCTTGCGCTTTTTATCAGCTTCTTATAACCATCCATTTAACAACCAACTTCCTTCAAATACGCATCAACAACAATCTGGCGATCAAATTCCTTTTCAACCTTAAGGCGACCGGCCTCCCCCATTTTCTTGCGGTCTTCCCATGAAAGTTGAAGGAACTTTTCAATTTTTTCAATCAAATCCTGAGAATCCCGTTGCTTTACAACAAAACCATTCACGCCATCATCGATCACTTCTCGGCAACCACTTCGATCCGTGGTAATAATAGGCCTTGCGCATGCACTACTTTCAAGCAAAACGTTACTCAAGCCTTCCGGGTAAAAAGTCGGATGCACGGTGCAATGGCTCAATTTTTGAATTTCGCGAACATCCCGGACCATGCCATGATAGATGATAGTTCCATCCTTTACAAGATCATCCAGTTTTCCCTGGTACTCAGCCTCACAGTATCCGCAAACATGGAATTTTACGTTTTGATATTTCTTTGAAATATATTGTGCCGCTTCCAAATATTGATCGATACCCTTTTGGCGCATAATTCTGCTAATAAAGACGAAATTGACGTTTTCTTCACCAGGATACGGAAGTGGGGAGAAATGCTTAAGATTTACTCCACTGCCGGGAATCAATTCACTACAGGGGCCAACGACATTATGCCTAAGCATAAAATCACGGTTTTCGGAATTCTGAAAAAAGACCTTTTGAGCCTTGCGTAAACCTGTCTTATACAAGGCGAGGGTAATCTTCTGAAGTAGGCCTCCATTTTCAACTGCAGAACCTAAGCCCGTCACATTGGCCACATAAGGCACGCCACAGATTTGACAAGCATATCCACCGTAGACATTCGGCTTTATCGTATAAGTGAATACAATATCCGGTCTAACAGACCTTATAATTGACCTATATCTAGCCAACAATTTTAAATCAGTCAACGGATTGACTCCATGCCTCGAAACAGGGGTTTCTATGAATTTGCACCCCATCTGTTCCATTTCTTTGACAAAGTCACCATTTGGCACAGACAGGATCACTTCGTGCCCTGAAGCAAGCAAGGCGCTTAACAACTCGCCCCTAAACTTATACAATCCTGTCGGTTTATTTGCCAAAATAAGAACTTTCATAACAAGGACATCCTACTTCTTCGGCAGATACTCGATGTAGTAATAGCCATTATCCAATGTTCTTTGGATTTTGACTTCATTCACAGCCTTGGACGACGCCATGGAAGCATAGTTTTCAGGAGCAATGGTTCCGAACATCCGAACATGAAGAGCTACGGCAATCTCGGTCATAATCTTGCCCATAAGTTTAGCAATGCCCTTTCCCTGCCAGCGATAGTCAACAATCTTGCCCCTAAAGCAGTTTCCGTTCATAAAGCAGCGGAGGAAGAAGTAGCCAACCACCGTATCGCCACTTTTGACGATAAAGGTCAAGAAAGACTTACACCGAGCAATCTGGTGAAGAGATTGGCGATCGAGTCCGTGAGGCTTGAAAAACTCGTAGGCCTCCTTGGGCTGGTCTTCAAAAAACTTGGCCAAATCCTCCACATCACTAGGCTCGACAAGCTTAATTTGGTAATCCTTGGAATTACGTTCCAGGATCTCCGGAATTTGCTTTAAGCCGTTGCGATGCTGCAACACAAACACCATCGAGTTACCCCATTCGATGGCATTCCATATGCACGAGCATTTGTCCTTTACAATATGCGCTATTTCGTAAAGCAATTTTTCAACACTTCCCTATATTATTTATTGACTTAAATTTACATTTTCGAGTCGAAATCATCAAAGCAGAACGATAAAATACGCGGCATAGACCGTCCAAAATGGACGATTATAGGAAGAAAATCAAAAAAACTCCCGGCCGCTAGGTCGGGAGCTTCGAAATTTATTTGCCGGGAGGTTACGACTTTTGCATTTCCGCCTGAATTTCTAGCACGCGTTCTACGGAGACGCTATTGTAAGAGGCAATATCTTGCACAGAAAGTTTTTTACCTTTCAGCGCCTTGATAATCGCTGCGCGAGAAACGGACTCTGTTACGGATGCGGTAACAGAAGCTGTAACAGAGGCTGTAGTTTCTTCGATAGCCTCTTCACGGATGGCATCTGCCACAGTCTTATACGGGGGTCTCACAAAATCCATTTTCAGAATCTCCTTGAATTCACTATGAATCCATCCATTCAAATATACATCCATTTGACGAAGAATGTCAAGGGAATCTTCTTTGGGAAGTTCTGTATGCACTCTATCGACAATATGACTGAACGATGCCCGGTTTGCAAGCATCATCCCCTTGAACGGAAAAACTCCCGGCCGCTAGGTCGGGAGCTTCGAAATTTATTTGCCGGAGTTTTACGATTTTTGCATTTCCGCCTGAATTTCATGGATGCGATCTTCGGTGAGCCCAGAGAATTCAATGATTTCTTCCATAGGCTTATTCTTGGCAAGCATCTTTCGGGCGGTTTCCACGGCATGACTTTCTACGCCTTCGTCAAACCGGACATCGCCAACGGTTCTGTAATTAGGTCGAATAAAGTCCATTTTAAATGCCTCCATGAAATTTTGGAAAACCCATCCATTCAAATATACATCCATTTGACGAAGAATGTCAAGGGACTCTTCTTTGGGAAGTTCTGTATGCACTCTATCGACAATATGACTGAACGATGCCCGGTTTGCATCAGGGGCTCGAGCGTACTTCAACGAGCAAATGAGCGCTGCAAGCCGTGGCCCGAATTTTTCAACAGCCTCGTCTGACACATCTTCTACATCAAGCATCATCCCTTTGAACGGAAGCATAAACTTCTGAAACTCTTTTGGATAGGCGGCGACCTCTTTAGTCAAGGGGTTCCAGATTTCCCTACCGTTGTAAAGAATGATTGCGATGGAAGGAATTCCCTTACCTGCATTTTCCGCCATGTGTTCAAACATCAGGTGATAATTGTACTTGCGGAGCTGCATCATCACACCGTCGTCGGGGTATGACTTGTGTTCCAGCAAAAATCCTACGCTGAGCTGAACAGGACTTCCAAGGGAATTTTTCAGCTTGGCAAGGAACGCGAGATCTGCATAACCGATGGTTTCCGTGTTGCTGTAATCCCCGGGAATGCGAACAAAGGAATTTTCGTCAAGAAGATCGACGACATTCTTTAATTCGTTGTCGACGGTTGTAAGGTAGTGGACCAGTTCCAAAAATGTTGGAACATGGGAAAGAACTCCCCTGCAAAAGGAGTCGTGAAGTTTTTTATTCATTATAGACCTTGGCAAGTATTTGCCAAACAGCGTTCATATAACAAAAGAAGAATCGCCTAGACTGGGCCGAATCCTGCGAGCTAATTCTTATCTGCAAAAAGACGCGCAGAGAAAAAGAATCGCCAGATATAAAAAAGCATTGATGTTGCAATGCAGCTGCAAATATACAAATTTTTATCGAAAAAAACTCCCGGCCGCTAGGTCGGGAGCTTCGAAATTTATTTGCCGGAGTTTTACGATTTTTGCATTTCCGCCTGAATTTCATGGATGCGATCTTCGGTGAGCCCAGAGAATTCAATGATTTCTTCCATAGGCTTATTCTTGGCAAGCATCTTTCGGGCGGTTTCCACGGCATGACTTTCTACGCCTTCGTCAAACCGGACATCGCCAACGGTTCTGTAATTAGGTCGAATAAAGTCCATTTTAAATGCCTCCATGAAATTTTGGAAAACCCATCCATTCAAATATACATCCATTTGACGAAGAATGTCAAGGGACTCTTCTTTGGGAAGTTCTGTATGCACTCTATCGACAATATGACTGAACGATGCCCGGTTTGCATCAGGGGCTCGAGCGTACTTCAACGAGCAAATGAGCGCTGCAAGCCGTGGCCCGAATTTTTCAACAGCCTCGTCTGACACATCTTCTACATCAAGCATCATCCCTTTGAACGGAAGCATAAACTTCTGAAACTCTTTTGGATAGGCGGCGACCTCTTTAGTCAAGGGGTTCCAGATTTCCCTACCGTTGTAAAGAATGATTGCGATGGAAGGAATTCCCTTACCTGCATTTTCCGCCATGTGTTCAAACATCAGGTGATAATTGTACTTGCGGAGCTGCATCATCACACCGTCGTCGGGGTATGACTTGTGTTCCAGCAAAAATCCTACGCTGAGCTGAACAGGACTTCCAAGGGAATTTTTCAGCTTGGCAAGGAACGCGAGATCTGCATAACCGATGGTTTCCGTGTTGCTGTAATCCCCGGGAATGCGAACAAAGGAATTTTCGTCAAGAAGATCGACGACATTCTTTAATTCGTTGTCGACGGTTGTAAGGTAGTGGACCAGTTCCAAAAATGTTGGAACATGGGAAAGAACTCCCCTGCAAAAGGAGTCGTGAAGTTTTTTATTCATTATAGACCTTGGCAAGTATTTGCCAAACAGCGTTCATATAACAAAAGAAGAATCGCCTAGACTGGGCCGAATCCTGCGAGCTAATTCTTATCTGCAAAAAGACGCGCAGAGAAAAAGAATCGCCAGATATAAAAAAGCATTGATGTTGCAATGCAGCAGCAAATATACAAATTTTTATCGCAAAAAAAACTCCCGGCCAAATGGTCGGGAGCTTCGAAATTTATTTGCTGGTTTTTTACGACTTTTGCATTTCCGCCTGAATTTCTAGCACGCGTTCTACGGAGACGCTGTTATCCTCGGCAATTTCCTGCAAAGTCAGTTTGCCTCGTATGAGAGCCTTGATAATCGCTGCGCGAGAAACGGACTCTGTTACGGATGCGGTAACAGAAGCTGTAGTTTCTTCGATAGCTTCTTCGCGGATGGCATCTGCCACAGTCTTATACGGGGGTCTCACAAAATCCACTTTCAGAATCTCCTTGCATTCGCTACGAATCCAACCATTACAATATACATCCATTTGATGCACCAAGTCAAGGGTTCTCTCTGTAAAACCAGTTCCCTTGAGGCGGAAAAGTCATTTACGAGAGATGTTCGGCCTGCAAGATTCAGTTTGATTTTTCAAACCAGAGAGTCCAGAAAATTCAACAATTTCTTCCATGGGCTTATTCTTGGCAAGAACTTTGCTAAGCAGTTCTTTTATATAACTATACAAAATTGAATTATATTTTGATTACTCCAAAAGGAATAAATTCCCATGTGTAATTTTTACCGCGAAGCCATTGCCGCCTTAAACTGGAACAAAGCCATCGTCATTGGGCACAAGACACCCGATGGCGATTCCGTGATGTCGGCCCTCGCCTACGCCCATCTGATGCAGCAACTGGGCTACGAAGCAACTGCCAAAATGGCAGGGAAAGCGAACAACGAGACGGTTTACGCGGCCAAGGCATTCAACCTTGAATTACCCGAAATCTTGAACAACGTTGAGGCACAGGCTCCGTTGATTCTTGTAGACCACAGTGACTACGCGCAGGCTATCGATGGCGCAAGGGACGCGAGAATCCTTCAGGTCATCGACCATCACGGCATTGGCGACATCACTGAGTCCAAGTTGCTTTACGCCAAGTACATGCCCGTGGGTTCCACCTGCAGCATCGTCTATACCAGCTATAGGGAACTGAACGTTGAGATTACGCCGTTCGTCGCCAGGATTCTACTCGCGGGCATCTTGTCCGACACGCTGAATCATGCCAAGGTCACCTGCACTTCTGTAGACCGAGCCATTTATAACGAACTTGTAAAGATCCTTGCTGACGACGAAAACGTTCCCTTCGAAAACGAGCTTTTGAAAATCAACGGCATCTATAAAGAGATGTTCAAGGCTGCCAAAAATTTTGATGGCATGACCGACGAGGAAATTTTCAATTCCGACGCCAAGGATTATGAAATTGCCGGACTGCGATTCCGCCTTGGGAGTCTGGATTGGAACGACGAATCATCCATTGACTCGTTCAACCAAAGAATGCTTTCGGTGATGCAAGAGATCGTTAGGCGCGAATCCTCGAACGCCCCCTACCACATGGCTTTCTGCCGAGTGGGATTCAAGGAAACGTCCTACATTCTATATTGCGGAAGCGAAATTCTAGACAAAGACGGGAATCAAAGCGAAATTCTGGGAAGAAGCGAAACTTGCCAAGGCATTGCCGAACGAGCATTCGGGCAATCGATTCTGCCGGGCGTTATTTTCTGCCAGCGCAGGCTTAGCCGCAAGTTGGACGTCGTGCCGATGCTTACTGCAGCCATCGAAGAAAAGCGTAGCTAGTCCGCTCGTCGTGACGCTAGTCTGCACTGTGTTACATTAGTTAGCACAGCGTCGCGTAAATCAGCAGGATTCTGCAATCAGTTTCTTTGCAAGCTTCTGGCCTTCGTCGTATTCGGTTTGGCTGATGCGGCCAGACGCAAGCAGATAATCCCCCAAATCCGTTGCCGTATCGCAATCTTCTTCAGTGATGTCTGCGCGCTTAATGAAAGCCTTGTTCAAGGTGGTAAGGATAATTTTCACGTCACCGAAGAAGGTAATGTTTTCGATGTACTGAAGGTCGTAATCAATCTTTGCTTCCCAAGTGATGGCGTTTCGGCCGCTAACCTGAGCAAGACCGCTAAGGCCCTGACGCACGGTGTGTCGCTTACGCTGCGCGGGTGTCATGAACACCATGTCGCGAACCAACTGAGGGCGCGGTCCGATAACAGCCATGTCGCCCTTCAATATGTTAAAGAGTTCCGGCAGTTCGTCCAAACTGGTGCTACGCAGGAACTTTCCATAACTGGTGAGGCGCACGTCATCGGGGAGCAAGTTTCCCTGGGAATCGCGGGCGTTGGTCATGGTGCGAAACTTCACTAGTTTGAAAATACGTTCGTTCTTGCCCGGACGAGGCTGAGTAAAGAAGGGATTGCCCTTCATCTTGATGGCCCCAACCACAATCAAGAACAGCAGAAGAGGGCTCAAACAAATTATTGCAGCCAAAGCACAGAAAAAGTCAATGATTCGCTTAAAGAAATTCTTGTACATCAACACAAATATAGATAATTCGTGGAAATTAATCAAAAAAGCGCCTTCCCGGTTGTAAGAAAATGGTAAGTTATTCATTTCGTTTGTAAGTAATTTTTATTGTATCTTTGCGCCGAAAAGAATCATTACAAACAAACGAGATATCATGAAGAAGTTCTCTTTCGGCTTAAAGTCCGCCCTGGCCTTGGCTATGGTTATTCCCGGAGCAGCAATTGCCGGCGGCCTCACCCACAACACCAACCAGTCTGCGCACTTCATCCGCAACGTGGCCCGCGACGCCAGCACTGACGTAGATGCTGTCTACGCAAACCCTGCAGGAACGGCCTTCTTCGAAAAAACATGGAACGTGTCCCTGAACACTCAGACTGTCTGGCAGAGCCGCATCATTAACACCACGTTCGCTACCGGCGCAAAGAAGGAATACGAAGGCGAGGCCTTCGTCCCCAGCATGCCTAGCCTTCTTGCCGCCTGGCACCACAATAATGTAACCGTATCCGGAGCATTCACCATCGCAGGCGGCGGCGGAACCGTCACTTACGACGATGGCCTCCCCATGTTTGACGCATTCACCCTCGCCAACCCTCTTACCCCGGGCAAACTGCTTAGCGACCTGGGCGGAAGTGCAGATCTGGAAGGTTCCAGCTACATCTTCGGTTTCACCCTGGGTGGAGCCTACAAGTTCATGGAATACTTCTCCGGCTACGTGGGCGCACGATTCAACTACGCCACCAACAACTACAAGGTGAACGCCGACTTGTCTACCTTGGGTATGGGCAAGGCCAAGATGGACGTAGACCAGACCGGCTTCGGCGTCACTCCGATTCTGAGCGTCGACTTTAAGTACAAGCGTTTGACCGCGGCTGCAAAGTTCGAGTACCGCACCCGCCTGGAACTGGAGAACGATACCAAGGACATGCCCAAGGTTCTTGCCAGCAGCTTCGAGAATTATGCCGACGGCGTAAAGACCGATGCTGACATGCCCAGCTATTTGTCCCTCGGTCTGCAATACGAATTTATCGACGGCCTCCGCGGATCCTTGGGTTACCACAGGTTCTTTGATGCCGCCGCCAACTACGCCAACGGTGCTGAAAAATATCTGGACGGCACCAACGAAATGCTGGTTGGCATGGAATGGGATTTCCTGAATCGCTGGACTGTTAGCGCAGGCGCTCAGTTCTCCCGCATTGGCGTGAGCGACAAGTACCTGACAGAAATGAACATGAACGTAGACGCCAACAGTTACGGCGGCGGCCTCGCCTTCCGTGCCACCGACTGGCTGCGAATCAACGCCGGCTACTTCCACAGCTTCTACTACGAATGGAAGGGCGACAAGGAAGCCTACGGCAAGAACAACTACGACCGAGAAAACCAGATTGTGGCCTTGGGCGTGGATCTGAGCTTCTAAAAGAAGATTACTTTATGCAAAAAAGGAAGTTGAGCAATCAACTTCCCTTTTTTATCAGCCAAATTTTGATTTGCTCAAAGCAATCACGAATAATCGCGATGATCGCATCCTGCTGTTCCGGGGTCATCTTGTTGTCACTAGGGAGGCAAAGTCCACGAGCAAAGATATCAGCGCCAACATCTTCAACAGATCCATCGATGTAGGCATTGGTACGAGCACGGCCATTTCCCTGTGCAGTAATGAACGCATGACTGCGATAGATAGGCTGCATATGCATAGGTTTCCACACTGGGCGACCTTCTGCATTCATTGCAGCAATCTTTTCCAAGATTTCTGTAGGACAACTCTTGCCTTTCTCGTGAATATACAAGGCATCCGTTTCACCACGGACCTGCTTGCACATGGCTTCCTTGTCAATAATCATACAGCTGAGCCAGAAGTTCGGTTCACTATTCTTTTCATCATAAGGATTCATCTGAACAGGAAGTCCCTTGAAGCCTTCCTTGTATCGCATGTAAATAGCCTTCTTCTGAGAAATATGCTCTTCGAGATAAGGCATCTGGCCACGAACAACGCCAGCAATCACGTTGCTCATGCGATAGTTGAAGCCAACTTCTTCATGTTGATACCAGTTGGCGGCTTCGCGACTCTGGGTACTCCATTTACGAACCTTTTCAGCATCATCCTTCGAATCGGTAAGGAACATGCCGCCAGCACTTCCTGTAATGATCTTGTTGCCATTAAAGCTAATGGCATTGAAATCGCCAAAGGTTCCAGTCTGCCTACCCTTATAGGAAGCGCCAAAGCTTTCTGCAGCATCTTCAATAATTAGCGCATTATGGCGACGGCAAATCTCGCGAATTTCATCTACCTTGGCAGGAGTTCCATACAAATGGACCAAGACAACTAAACGGACCTCAGGATAGATTTCAAAAGCTTTTTCGAGCGCAACGGGGTCCATGTTCCAAGTATCACGCTCCGTATCGATGAAAACAGCCTCGCCATTCTCATAGGCGATGGGATTCACCGTAGCATCAAAAGTCATGTCGCTGCAAAAAACCTTGCGCCCCTTGAGGCTACCCTCGCCCACCTTGGGCATTCCGTAAAGGGCCTCGCCGGCCAGCTTTGCACAAAGATGAAGAGCAGCTGTGCCAGCACTTAAGGCAACAGCATATTTGCAGCCAACCTTTTCAGCAACAAGACGTTCCGTTTCATTGATGTTTGCGCCAACGGTACTCATCCAGTTAGTTTCATAAGCTTCCTGAACGAACTTAATTTCATCACCATGC
This sequence comes from Fibrobacter sp., assembly GCA_024398965.1. Taxonomy (NCBI): domain Bacteria; kingdom Pseudomonadati; phylum Fibrobacterota; class Fibrobacteria; order Fibrobacterales; family Fibrobacteraceae; genus Fibrobacter; species Fibrobacter sp. Next base: position 103,838 of record JAKSIF010000005.1, read on the forward strand.
ATGGTGGGACTAGACAACCAAACTTTTTTCTCAAAACGTTGCATAAGAAAACCCGTAAAACACACTAGTGTTAAATTCTATCTGTCCATAACTTAGTAAAAAACAAGGCGAACATTCTGTAATCAAGGGCACATGTCCATATTTTAAAAGAAAAATACCCCCCGTCTTGTAACGGGGAGTATTTCAAAAAAGCCAGGCTAACGCGGCCACGAGGCTGCGCGGAACTCTTACAGCAAGTGTGCGCGGAGTTCTTCGCCGCTCTGTTCGCTCAGGTATGCAGGAGGAACATCGAGAACGGTGAAGCAACCGGTCTTGCCTTCAGCCTTCATGCGAAGTGCTGCGCGGGCAAACGCGATCACTGCAGCAGTAGTGAATTCCGGATTGGAGTCCAGCTTCAGGCTGTATTCGATCACGTGGGTGTGTTCGTTGTTCATGCCGGTCTTGCCGGTACGAATCACGAAACCACCGTGAGCGAGACCGCTGTGGTTTGCATTGAATTCTTCTTCGCTGATGAAGTTTACGGTGGTGTCGTATTCATCGAAGTAGTTCTTCATGGTCTTGATTTCGTTTTCGACGTAGGCTGCATCTGCGCCTTCTTCAAGAACCACATAGCAAAGGCGGGTGTGCTTCTGACGGGTGGTCAGTTCAGGCATGGAACCGCTACGGACAGCTTCAAGAGCTTCCGGAACCGGGCAGGTGTACTGCTTGGCGTTCTTCACGCCCTTGATGCGGCGGACAGCGTCGGAGTGACCCTGAGAAACGCCCTTGCCCCAGAAGGTGTAATCCTTGCCATCAGGGAGGATTGCGTTTGCATAGACGCGGTTCAGGGAGAACATACCCGGATCCCAACCCACGGAGATCATGGCAATCTTGCCTGCAGCCTTGGCGGCAGCATCAACGTTTGCAAAGTGAGTAGGAATGTTGGCGTGGGTGTCGAAAGTATCGATAACGTTGAACTTGGCAGCCATTTCCGGAGTCATCTTGGGAAGGTCAGTAGCGCTACCGCCGCAGATCACCAGCATGTCGATCTTGTCGGCCCACTTTTCGATTTCAGAGACGTTGAGAACGGGAATGTTCGGGGTCTGAATCTTGACAGTAGCGGGATCACGACGGGTGAACACTGCAACCAGTTCCATGTCCTTAGTCTTCTTGACTGCGCATTCGATGCCGCGGCCCAAGTTACCATAACCGAGAATAGCGATTTTTGCCATAATAAAGGTCCTTATAGGGGGCTTTTTGAGAGTTTATTTTAAATTTTTCAGTGGGAAAAATAACAAAGAGTGAAAAACAAAACTACAAGTTTTTTGCCTATTTTTACGAGAGAAAAGGCATTTTTCGGCATTTTCTTTACATTTTGTGTAAAAATCAACGTTTTTACACTTTTTGTTTTACAATTTTTGTAAATCCAGAATTTACCGTTTTCCAAGCATCTTTTGCAAAAAAATGATTTTCAGCGCTTGTTAACGATTTCGTTAACCAATCATGGCGAAATTCCATCAAAAACCAACGCATTAGTTAACGATTTGATTAACAAGCGTTGCAGCAAGATTATTTAACGCCGGTGCTGCCAAAGCCGCCGCGGTCTTTGTCATTGAGATCGCCTTCTTCAAATTCCAGAGTAGGCTGGATTTCCATGATGCGGAACTGGGCTATGCGGGAGCCTTTTTCGATGGTCACGTCTTCGGTGGCGTACACCGGCATTTTCCACCAGTCGCCCTTGCCACAGTAGCTGGAATCTACCACGCCTACGGAATTGGTCTGCAGGATCTTAAAGTTCTTGAAGGTGGAACTGCGAGGAGCCAGGTGTGCCTCGTAGCCCTCGGGCAACTTCATGGCTACCCCTAGGTGGATCAGCTTGAACTCGCCCTTCTTGAGGGTCACAGTTTCTGCCGCACTCAGGTCGATCCAGTCGGACTTTCCGCCCACATACGTAAGGCGCGGGATGGTGTCGTCAAGATATTGGATGGTGATTTTCTTTGAAGCCATGTTTTCCCCTGGATTCTTCACTTCGTTCAGAATGACGTGTTTTTACTTATCCGCAGATTCCGAATTTTCAACGGAGGTTGCTTCTGCGGCTTTTGCGGCAGCAGCCTTGGCGCGGTCTTCGGCCTGTTCCAAGCGGGCGGGCTTTCCGGCGACGTTACGAAGCAAGCCGAACAAGGCGCTCAGTTCGTTGCGGGTGGGGTGCAGGCGCTGGAGCAAGGTATTCAGGAAGTTGTCGCGCCAGGCCTGGTCGTGGTACTGACCTGTCAAATAGCGGTCCAGGAATTTCTTGAAGCCGTTGATCTGGTCGATGGTGGCGGGCTGGGTTTCGCAGGCTCCCTTGGAGCCGCGCTTGGCACGGCCTTCGCCGTTGGCAAGCGCTCCCGAACGGCAAAGTTCGTACAGCGAAACAGAAACTGCCTGACCCAAGTTCAAGCTCATGAGGCCCGGTACCGGAATTTCGCACTGGTAGGTGCAAGCGTTCACTTCTTCAAGAGCGAGGCCGCAGGATTCGCGACCGTACACCAAGGCGATGGTTCCGTCATCCGGCAACATGTCAGACAAGTCGGGCACCATGCAATGCTTGATAGCGCTACCGAAAATGCGGCGGCTGAAGGCTACTGCGCAAGAGCAATCGCCGATAGCTTCCTGGAAGGAATGGACGATGGTCGCCTTGTCCAGAATGTCGTGGCTGTTGGCTGCAGTGTGGTAGGAATTTTCGATGACCTTGTTGCGCTTGGGGTAAACAATGTACAGTTCATCCAAGGCGTAGCAATGCATGGCGCGGGCCACGAAGCCCACGTTGTGAGGATGTTCCGGTTCAACTAAGACAACTCTAAATTTTCGCATTTTCTTCCTTTAATTCTAAACGTTCTAGATCCTTCGTCGCTTCGCTCCTCAGGATGATACTGAAGGCTTACTCCTCAGGATGACACAGAAGGCTTACTCCTCAGGATGACTCTGAAGGTTCGCTCCTCTGGACGACACAGTATAATCGCTCAGGATGACACCGGGGTCAAATCTTCCAGCTAAAATCTTTTCCGCGGATTTCGTTTTGCACCACTTCGCCTTCCGCAAGGTCAGCGCCCGCGAACACGATAGAGCGATTCTTGCCACTTACCGTCAAGCGGTCATCCTGCCAGGAATCTACACCCAGTTCAGCCAAGCGGGCGGCGGTAGCATTCCACAAGCCCTCGGGCGAACCCATGTCAATCCAGGTGGCATCCATCTGGCTCATGTCTACAAAGGGCGGGCGGCCTGCGGCAATTTCCTGTTTCCAGAATTCACGGATGTCAAACTCCCCATCGGCAATGCGGGCCAGAGCCTCGTCGCTGTAATAGGAAACTCCCGAGAACGTAGCGGCAGCCCCCACTTCAGAACCAAAGCGGCCAGCCACACCCACCAGGCGACCTTCCCCATCCACACGGAAAGTATTCACCTTCGGGAAATCCACTGCCAGCAAGGCAACGCCCGGCGCAGTACTCTCCGGAGAGTCGGCGACAGAACCATTCTGTGCGCCCGCAGCAAATGCACGTTTCGCATTTTCTACAAACTTTTTCAAGTCAAAACTGCAGTAGGCGTCGCCGTTCATAATCAAGAGTCCACCGCGGTATCCTTCTCGCCAAATACGTTTTAAGGGTCCTGCCGTTCCTAAAATTTCCGGTTCCACCCAGACCTTTTCAAAGCCAAGGCGTTCCCCTTCGGCCACAACCTGTTCAGCCAAATAGTGGGCATTAGCATGAAGACGAACCCCTGCGCAGTCCTTATCAGAAGCCATTGCTGCATCATCAACAATCGCCCTAGCCTTAATGACCTGCTGCTCTAGGATACTCTTGTCCACCACAGGAACCAAGGGCTTCGGCACATCGTTGGTCAAGGGACGTAGTCTTGTTCCCAAACCAGCCGCCAAAATCAAGACGTTCAATTTATTGGATTTATCGTTTTCCATCATTTACAAAAATAGAAAACCTCACCCTAAGACTAGGCTCCAAATTTCACAGGGGCCTTTAAATTACGACGAACTTCAAAACTAGAACTTATGATTCCAGCTCAGAGCAATTCGATAGAAGAACCATTCTCGGCCGGTCTTTACCAACAGCGGTTCCTCATCGGCTTTTTCGTGTTTGGTCGCAAAGCTTCGCTCCCCCTCAACAGTGTAGAGAGTAGTCAAAGAATTCGTTTCATTCAATTTAAAACTCATAAGGAGACTCAAGTCGATCCACATGAAATCGCCATCGAAAGTACGGCCAACTTTTCCATAGTCGGCGGGATCATAGTGACCGTAGAACTCGCCCATGACACCAACCATATTCAGCACCAGGGGCATCTGGTAACCAAGAACACCTGTTACAGAATATTGCCAGCCGTTGGCGCAGCCAGGAAACACCTGCCACTCCCAAATTTCACCATCATCCACGCCTGTTATGCCCTGATAAATCCACTTGTACGAAGCCACCATTACCACATGGCTCCAATCACCCTCAATCAAGGCTCCCGTATCAAACTGGAATGTAGCCGAGGCCCAGTAATCATAATAGTAGTGAGCAAAGGGTGTCAGGGATTCGTATTCCGCCTTCTTGAAATTGTACTTGCTCATGCCATCAAATCCAAGAGGATTCCAGCCGGAACCAATGGACGCACCCGCACCAAAAACCAAGAAAGGAACAGGCGTAAAGTCAACGCCCAACTTGGGTCGCAAGGAAACAGGTGAAAGTTCCAAGGCTCCAGTCAATTCGACATTGGCGCCACTAAGCAACCAGTGTGAGCCCAAGGGTGTGGGCAACGTATACGTGGCATTAAAGGTAGTCAAGGCCTTGGCGCCGTCGAAGGGACTTGCCACCGAAGCAAAGTGATCATTCCCCGTTTCAATTTTTCGTTCAACATAACTGGCCGCCAGGGTTGTAAGAGAAAAGGACCAATCAGAAGCAGATGCATCGGAAGGATTTTCCGCAGATTCCTGAGCCAATACATTTTGTGTAAATAAAGATACAAGGAGGATCGCAAAAAAAGTTGCACCCCTTAAAGAAAAAACATTTTGACAAGCCATACAATTCACCACTTTTCCATGAAATAATATAATAATCATTTTTGTCTGTTTTGGTTCTCGTATCAACTTTCTATTTTTAGAGCCATGAAGAAACGTTATATCGCCCTCATCATTCTCGCGGTACTTTTCGTCATCGTAATTGCCGCATTGAAAATTGCACCTTCAGTCGCCAAGGACTACGTGGTTGACCATTCCGAGGAATTGATTGGCCGCAAGATGAAGATCGAAAGCATTAGCTTCAGTCCTCTTACCTTTACCGTTTCCGTAGACGGGTTCGCCATTTACGAACAGGACGGAGCAACGCCCTTTGTCGCCTTCGACAAGTTCCGCATCAACGTGAACCCAACTCGTTTGATTTCAAAGGAAATCAGCGTCAGCGAAATCTACCTGAAGGGTTTGTACACCCAGGTGGTTCAGGACGGAGACCGTTTCAACTTCAGCGACATTCTGGATAAGTTTGCCGCCGCCGACAGCACCGCAGATTCCGCCGCGGTAGATAGTGCCGCAGTGGCCGACACCGTGGCTGTTGCCGACAGCGCTTCCGTGGACAGCGCCGACGCCAACAAGCCCATGAACCTGGACCCTTCCGAAGCAATCGGTTTCAGTGTAGCCATCGAAAACATCGTTCTTGAAAAGGGCAATATCATCTATCAAGATCGCAAGGTGGGCTCCAAGTTCCACATCCAGGATTTTTCCCTGGGTATTCCCGCAGTCTACTTCAACAACAAGGCTACAGACATCGGTCTGAACTTGAAGTTTGCTGACGGCGGAGACTTGGGCGTCAAGGTCAGTTTCAACATGCGGAACCAGGACTTCGACGTTTCAGTGGCTCTGAACCAGTTTGCCCTGGCATGCGTCAAGCCCTACATGAACGACTTCATCAACTACAAGGATTTCAGTGGCGCCCTGAGCGTCAACCTGAACGTAAACGGAAACGTCAATGACGTTTTGGCATCCAACGTCAAGGGTACCGTTGGCCTGGACAGCATCGTGCTGACAGAAGTCTCCGAAAAGACCATCGGCGTGAACCACGTTGGCGTCGGTATCGCCAAGGCAAACCTGAACGAAATGAATTTCGAAGTGGATTCCGTCATTGTCGACGGAGCCTTCGCCCACCTGGATTTGTACAAGGGCGGCAAGACCAATATCGACGTACTGCTGAATCCCAAGGGCAACACAGCAGAAGTGGATTCCACGGACTCCACCACAGCAGCCCTCAATAACGCCACCGTAACGGAAACCCCTGCAGAAGTCGCCAAGGCGGATTCATCCGAAGCCAAGCCGGCTGAAGCAACGACAGACAAGGCCGCCGAAAAACAGAAGCCTCTAAAGTTCGTTCTGCATCAGCTTTTGGTAAAGAACACCTCCGTTTCCGCCAACGACAACACCATCAAGAAGCCCTTCAACTACAAGGTCAGCGGCATTACCGTCAACGGAAGCAACATCAACTTTGACACCCCCTGCACAGTCAATGTAAGCGCAGCCTTCCCCGAGGGCGGCAGCCTCTCCGTAAAGTACAAGGGAGCTCTTTCCGACATGAGCACCATGGACGCCTACATCAGCGTCAAGAACCTGGCCCTGAAGCATTTCAGCCCCTACAGCTATCACTTTACCGGCTACCCCATCAGCTCCGGCACCATGGCCTTCGCCAGCGACAACAAGATTAACAAGTACGAGCTAGACAGCAAGAACACCATCGACATCTACAACATCGACGTGGCAGACAAGGATCCCAACGCAGACCCGGAATTCACCGTTCCCATGAAGGTTGGCCTGTACATCCTTAAGGACAAGGATGACAAGATCCAGTTTGATGTTCCGGTGAAGGGCAACCTGCAGGATCCGGAATTCTCCTACCTGAAGATTGTATGGAAGACCGTGATGAACCTGCTGGTAAAGGTAGCCCTCTCTCCGTTGAAGATTGTGGGTAACGTTGCCAACAGCGGAGCAAGCGCCGTGGGCCTTGACCTAGGCAAGAACGACGAAATCGTCATCGACCCGCTGAACAACGTACTGGAAAGCGAGCACTACGCCAAGGCAAGCAAGATGGTTTCCGCCCTAGCCAAGGACCCGAAACTCAAGATGAACTTTGTTCAGAGTTTCAACATGAAGAAGACTGTTGAGGCCTACAAAACCCGCAAGCTGAAAACCGATTTCTACAAGCAGAGCCAAGGCAAGACAACCTTGAACGAGCTTGACGAAAAGAGCATCATCGCCATCGATGACAAGGACAGCGCCTATGTAGCCTACGCTGCAGCAAATGCCTCCAAGCTGGACCGCAAGACCCTGGAAGCAGAAATCCTTGAAATGGCCAAGAAGCGCAACCAGGATTTGCTCAAGACCTTGCAGCAGCAAAGCGGTGTCACCAAGAAGAACGTTACCGTGGAAACCGCTCCCCGTAGCGAACTGGTAAACCACAAGGGCAAGGCAATGTACAAGGTACAGATTGACGTCCAATAATTCCTGACCGACGCAAACCGCACCTCGTCATATTTCAATCGAATACAAAAAACGTCCCCGAAAAGGGACGTTTTTCTTTTTGCATTTTCGACAGCGAATTATTGCAAACTTCGACGCGGATGGTTCGTCGCGGATGTTTTGTCGCGGATGGTTTGTCGCAGAAATCAGCGGGTTTCGTTGAAATGGCGCTTATAGGCATCCAGCTGTTTGTTCAGTTCATCAACCTCGGCAGAAGTTTCACGAATGAAGGTCGCCATGCGGGCTGCCAGAGGAAGCTTGGACGTCTTGATTTCTTGCTTTCTATACGCGGAAGCCTGCAAGCCCTTGCCGTATCCCTCGCGCATGGCAGCCACCACCAGCGTGATGTTATGCTGATTCAGGTGGCCCTTTTCCCTCAGGAACTCCCCATGGGAGAAAAATCCGGAGGAGCCTGCAATATGCTTGAACGGTTGGATTTCAAGAGTTGAATCCTGGCCCGTCCAAAAAGCCTTACGTGCGGCACAGTCAAAAATATGAAGCACATCGGGATTCATCTTCTTGATCTTTTCGCTTTCCTGCTGGATGGAATCCACAATGGTCAGAGGTTCACCATAGGACAGGCTAATGACGGAACCAACCTCCACGTCAGAGCTCATGGTCAAGGAACCATCGGGATTACTGGCGGCAGGGGCACGCACAATGCTTGTTCCGTTATGCTCGTACAAAATCGGGAAATCCAACGCATTGTAGAAGAAGTTTTCGTCGTTCTGGATGCCAAGATACTTGCGGTAAATTTCGTAAGCAGGCACACCCCCAAGTTCATACAAAGTGCTCCCCTCGGCCTTGGTCACCAGGAAGTGCCTACCGATGGATTTCCATCCGCTGATCTTAAGGGATTCCACATAGAATTCATCTCCACCAAAGAACAGAATCAGCAGGCCTTTGCTGTTAAAGCCCCCTTCGGAGGAAAAAACGCAACTCTTGGAACTGGTTATGTCGGGAGAGCAGACTATGGCTCCGAACATCTGGATTTCGGGAGCAAGGCCATCCATGCCTTCGCAAAAACTGGTAGTAGATTCCGCAGAGATGGTATGGTACATCTCGATGGCCTTTACCCAGGGATGGTTCTTTGATTCAGCAACAATCTGCTTGGCAATATCGCAGGAGGGAGCAGAGCCCAAGTCGTACTGGAACAGCTTAAAGCGGGTAGAATCCTTCTCGAAGATGGTGGCCGTCACAGAAATCTCGGCGGCGCCGTCACAATCCACGATATTTCCGCTGGTGGAATTGCCAAACCAGGGTGTACCAGGGAACATCTCCTCAATGGCATTCCACACCGGCTGAAGTTTCTGTTCGTCGAGGACTACGGAATGAATCTGAAAGTACAGACGGGTCGGATCCACGGAACCCAACTCGGCCTTAAGCACAAAAAGTGCCCTCTTGAAATCATCAACGTTTGTAAAGGAAAAATTCTTGACTTTCATTCGACTATCCTAACCTCAACACTATTTTACTTGAATATACAATCAAATTACAGAATAAAGTCATTTTTACACATAAAAAAATCCCGGCGTCTTAAAAACGTCGGGATTTGTTAGCGGCTCCGTTTTACCAAGGATTAAACGTCGCCAATTTCACCGGTTGCCACAAAATTGCGGATGGCGCGGGTAATGCGCATACTGCAGAAGTTGGGGCCGCACATGGAGCAGAAATGGCTGGACTTTGCCTGGTTTCCAGGGAGAGTCTTGTCGTGATATTCCATGGCCTTTTCGGGATCCAAGGACAAAGCAAACTGGTCGTTCCAGCGGAAATCAAAGCGGGCACGGCTCAGGGCGTCGTCGCGGAACTGGGCTGCAAAATGGCCCTTGGCGATGTCGGCAGCATGGGCGGCAAGCTTGTAGGTCACCACGCCTGCGCGAACGTCGTCGCGGTCCGGCAAGCCCAAATGTTCCTTGGGGGTCACATAGCAAAGCATGGCGGTTCCGTACCAGCCAATCTGGGCGGCACCGATAGCGGATGTAATGTGGTCGTAAGCCGGAGCAATGTCGGTAGTGAGAGGTCCCAGAGTGTAGAAGGGTGCACCGTGGCACTTTTCCAGCTGGCGGGCCATGTTGTCCTGAATCTTGTGCATGGGCACGTGACCCGGACCTTCGATAATCACCTGAACACCGTATTCCCAGGCAATCTTGGTCAGTTCGCCAAGGGTATCCAGTTCGCCGAATTGGGCTTCGTCATTGGCGTCTGCCAGAGAACCCGGACGAAGGCCATCGCCCAAGGAAACAGCAACGTCGTACTGGGCCAGGATTTCGCAGATTTCGCGGAAGTGGGTGTACAGGAAGTTCTGCTGCTTGTGACGCATCTGCCACAGAGCCAGGATGGAACCGCCGCGGCTCACAATACCTGTGGTACGCTTGGCGCACATGGGAATGTGTTCCATGAGAAGGCCTGCGTGAATGGTAAAGTAGTCCACGCCCTGTTCAGCCTGTTCAATCAGGGTATCGCGGTAAAGTTCCCAGGTCAGTTCCTCTGCCTTGCCGTTCACCTTTTCAAGAGCCTGGTAGATAGGCACGGTTCCGATAGGTACCGGACTGTTACGGATGATCCATTCACGGGTTTCGTGAATGTGCTTACCGGTGGAAAGGTCCATGACGGTGTCTGCGCCCCAGCGTACGGACCAAGCCATCTTTTCTACTTCTTCTTCGATGGAAGAGGTAATGGCGGAGTTTCCGATGTTGCTGTTGATCTTCACCAGGAAGTTGGTGCCGATGATCATGGGTTCGCATTCCGGGTGGTTGATGTTACCCGGAAGGATGGCGCGGCCGGCGGCGATTTCGTCGCGAACGAATTCCGGCGTAATGGGCTTGCCGTTTGCCTTCAGCTTGCCCGCGGCAACCAGTTCGTCGATGCGCTGGTTTTCGCGGATGGCAACGTATTCCATTTCCTTGGTGATGACGCCTGCGCGGGCATAATCCAGCTGGGTCAGCTTGTGGCCAGCCTTGGCGCGCATGGGATGATGTTCCGCATTGAAGCGCAGGTGGTCCAGGTCGTGATTTTCGCGGCGGGCGCGTCCGTATGCGGAAGTCATGTCGTCCAGCTGTTCGGCGTCACCGCGTTCGATAATCCAGCTTTCACGGAAACGTTCAATGCCCTTGGTTACGTCAATCTTTGTTTCGATATCGCTGTAAGGTCCGCTGGTATCGTAAACAGTGATAGACGGAAATTCCGGATCTTCGATTGCAATTTCGCGCATACCAACGCGAATGTCTGGATAAATCTTTCCCGGTACATAGACCTTGCGGGAATTCATAAACGGTCTCTGCAGAGACTCCATAAGAACCTCACTTTTCCTTCGGCCCCATTACGGGCACAGGTTCAAAGGGTGTATCTCAGCCACACCCACTCAGATGCAGCACCCCTAAGTTTCATATTTTAAAGATAGCATAAATAAAGGTTAGAATTTGGTCAATTCCTATATATTTTGTATTTTTAAAGTATGAAAGAAAAATTTCAAAAGATTTGGGGCTGGACCCTCACCTATCTTAAATCCTTGAACTGGATTGTCCTATTGGGCATTGCGGCATTCTGCATCGCCCTTGCTGTAATCAACAACATCCGTCTGGGCGACCCCAGAGCCAGCGACGCCAAGTCCGTCGAATGGATTGGAACCCAGGACGTTCTTGAAAAGCCCGCGGAGGTACTCTAATGACCTGCGCCTGCTGCAAAAAGACTGTTTTCTCCGCCGCACTGCTTTTGGTGGCATCCGTCCTCGTGGCTATCGGCGTTGCAGAAATTTCCTTCCCGGAATCCTTCCTTACCTTTACGGACCAGGACTGGCTTATTGACTTGTGGCCCAAGGCATACCGCTACAACATTCACGTTGGCCTTGGCGCCATCGTGATTGCAACCGGGCTTTGCGTTCCTGCTTACAGACTGCAGAAGGATTTTGCCATCCGCGCCCTGGAAACCTTGTTCCGCGTGGGTATCGGCGGCATGTTCATCTTCGCCAGCATCTACAAGATTCAGGACCCACACCAGTTTGCAACCCTGGTTGCGCAGTACCAGTTCTTCTCTGCACTGCATGTGGATTTCGCCAACAACTTCTTCGCCCTGGTCTATCCCCAGTTTGAGCTGTGGTTCGGCTTGGCCATGATCTTTACCCCCTTCGTCAAGGAAAGTGCTTTCGCCATCTTCTGGATGTTCGTAAGCTTTATCATCGCTCTGGCATGGGCCCTGTGGAACGACCTGGGAATCACCTGCGGTTGCTTTGAACTGGAAGGCGCTCAGGACAAGGCGGAAGCCTGGACCAGCCTGATCCGCGATTTGATTCTGATCTGGCCTACCCTGTGGCTTGCATTCCGCAAGAACAAGAGCCTCATCGGCGTCTGGAAGAAATAGTTTCTACCGGGTGCAAGGCCCCGATAGGAAGACGTCACATCCATGTCATGAAGCATCGAGTTTCGTAACGTCATCCTGGAGCCTCGAAGAGGCGATAGGATCCAAAGGACTTAAGACTTCATAACGTCATCCTGGAGCCTCGAAGAGGCGATAGGATCCTAAAGACTTCTCCACAGAGAAGTCTTTTTTACAACAAGAAAAATAAATCTCGCCATTCAGGATTAACAGACTCTATCAAATCAATCTTTTTGCGTCGCACCAGATTCTTCAAGGATTTTTCTCTCGCTATAGCAAATCGAATTCCTGAGAATTCTTCAAAATACCCTAGCTTATCAACTCCATATTTTTGAGTAAAGCCTTTAAACGTCTTATTCTTGTGTTGAGATATTCTCTTCTTAAGGTTACTGGTGACACCAATATACAATGTTCCATTTCTTTTATTGAATAAGATGTATGTGTATGATTTATCCTGCATTTCTAGCCTCCTAATGATGCTGAGAAAGATACACATATTCAAATGTCATATTTAGACATTTTTGATCCTATCGGGGCGGAGCCCCTCCAGGATGACGTGTGTAGTTTACGTTTCTGATTCCTATCGGAGCTTATTCTTTTTCGTCATTCTGGAACGGAACGTAGTGGAGTGATAGGATCTATGGACATTGTTTTGGATCCTATCGGGTGCAGGGCACCCTCCAGGATGACGTATGCGGAACCATCCAGGATGACGTGTGGCGAGATGTATCTGGGAAATCACTTTGGTTCCTATCGGGGCGGAGCCCCTCCAGGATGACGTTTAGCGAGATGTATCTAGGAAATCACTTCGGTTTCTACCGGGTGCAAGGCAGCCAAGACGCGTTTCGAGAATTCTTCCATGGAGCAGCGGGACAGTAGTTCCGCTGCTTTTTCTTCGTCCACAACCTTTTCTCCGGCGAGAACGCGGTCGACAACCTTGGCGTAGGCTTCTGCGTCTGTAGGCGGATCAATGAGGGGGCAGACTCCCTCCAGATTTTCCTTGACCGCAGATGTGGCGGCGCCCAACGCAGGTGTGCCACAGCTTAACGCCTCCAGCGGCGGCAGGCCGAAACCTTCCAGAAGGCTGGGGTAAACCATCAAGTCACTATGGCGGTAGAAGTCGCGAAGTTCCTCGGCGTTGAACTGGCTGAAATGAAAAACGTTCAGCAGTTTCTTAGCGTTAATGATTTCGCGATGACGTTCAGAAAACTTTCCCACACGAACGAATGCTACATCAGGGCGAAGCCTTGCAATCTCGAAGTAGGTTTCGATATTCTTGCGAGGTTCATCAAGACTCACATTCAGACACATGCCATCGTAATTGCGCATGCCGTACTTGCGACGGAACGCCTTTTTTTCTTCTGGCGTAATGGGCGTTTCGGGCTTGCAGAACAGGGCACTGTCAATGGGGCATCCGATGACAGTGCCAGGCGCATTGGCCATACGGGGGCCGAAATGAGAAGCAGCCTCCCCGCGGGTCCATTCCGAATTATAGACAAACGAATCCGCCTTGACCGTAGGCTTGATGTAGAACATGTTCAACAGCTTGAACTTGACGCTGCCCGGATAAAGAGTCTCGGCGAAGGTATCGTGAACAAACATCACAGTCTTTGCCTGGGAACCAGCTGCACTTTTGGCTGCACCAATCAGGAATCCCAGTTCCGGACGGATAAAGAAAATAGTGTCGGGCTGAACCTGACGAATCACTTTTTTCAAAGGATTGCGGAACGAAATGAATCCGGTGTACAGGGACTTGGCCCACACTTCATGGGACGTATACAGCGAAGAGTCCACCACTTGCTTGGCCCCCTCGGCAGTCTTCTCGGGATCCGGGAAAAACTTGGGAGTCTTGAGCCAAAGCACATGGGCTTCAAAAGTTCCAGCCACGGCCTTAATCAAGTTCAAGGTCAACCGGCCAAAGCTGGTACATTCATTCTTGTCGCAAATAAAAAGGATTTTCTTCACATCATCAATTATAAAAAAATCAATATTTATATATTGTAGCCCATGGCAAAGCTTTGCGTAGTAATGGCAACCTATAATGGAGAAAAGTATCTAGGTCAGATGCTGGATTCTCTTGTTGCCCAGACAAGGCCCGCCGAAAAGATTATCGTGGTAGACGACGGTTCCAAGGATTCTTCCGTTTCCATTCTTGAAAGCTACAAGGAAAAACTCCCCCTGGATATCTTCGTTTCACCCAAGAACCAGGGACACAGAGCCGCATTTTCAAAGTCCCTGGAAATGGCCCGGGACTACTTCGGTAAGGAACTGAAACCTGATGAAGAAGGGTTCATCGCCCTGGCCGACCAAGACGACATCTGGCTCCCCCGAAAACACGAAATTCTCTTGAATGAAATGGAGAAGGCGGATACAAACGGAACCTGCCCCGACATGGTCTTTGGCGACGCCCAGGTCATTGACGGAGAAGGCAAGGTATTTGCAGAATCCTGGAGGAAACTGGACCACATTCCCGAAAGTCTGACCCTGCGAGCCCTTATGACCGGATTTACAAACGTTACCGGCTGCATGGTCATGTTCAGGTCTAGCCTCCTTGGCGACGTTCTGCCCATTCCCGTAGATGTTCCCGTACACGATCAATGGATTACTTTCTGCGCTGCGGCAAGAAACGGATACCGTTCCATCAAGGAACCCGTCATCCAGTACCGCATTCACAACCAGAATGCCATCGGCCTTGGCCACAGCCATACCTGGACGGGTAACCTGAAGCTTAACCTGCAGTGGGCAAAGATGCTGACCCAGGTTCCCCATTTTGAAAAGCTGAGCAAGGCCGACCAGGATTTCCTGACCACCTACGTCAGCTATACGGAAACGCGACTGTCCCGCTACTTCCTGCCGTCCTACGTTTTATGGGTAGCAAGGAATGCCCGCAGTCTTTTCCCCCACATCGAGAGCAAACTGAAGTTTATTCCCCTGGTGGCCTACGGTATTGTGGGCGCACCTTTCGCTACGAAATTCCTAGGCAAAAGCTAGGTTCCCGAGGTTACTGTGAACGTTCAAGCCGTACTGGTAAACTTCAGGAACGAGGCAAAGACCATCAACTGCCTTAGGGCCCTTGAAAGAGGGACCGTCAAGCCCCGCCGTGTATTCGTGGTAGACAATTCCTGCACCGAAACCTCCAGGGCAGCCTTCCTTAAGGAAAGCTTTGATCTGGACGTGGAATGGATCTGGAATGTTGCAAACCTAGGTTTTGCCGCCGGATGCAACCAGGGCATTAGACGTTCCATGGAGGAGACGCCCGACGATTACGTCTGGCTGTTGAACAACGATACGGAACCGACGCCCACCGCGCTGGAGAACCTGCTGAAAAAAGCGGAACAGACCGGCGCAGGCATAACGGGTTCCGCCATCTACGATTCCAACGGGAATTTCTCTGGCGGCGTCGGGCTTGTACATCCCAAGTTCGCTTCCGTCAAGCGCGGCAGTCTGCAGCAGCCGGAACGTTTCGACTACATCGAAGGTTCTTCCTTCCTGATTTCGCCTCAGTGTCTAGCCAAGATCGGCCCCCTCAGCGAAGACTACTTCCTGTACTTCGAAGAAAGCGACTACTGTCTCAAGGCAAAAAAGGCAGGGCTTACCCTGGCTTGGGCAACCGACAGCGTGATTACCCATCACATAGGCTCCAGTACCGGCAGCGAAATCCGTAAGGGCGGCGTTCCCTTCTTCATCGACTGCCTGATGATCCGTAACCGCATTCACTTCGCAAGATCCAACGGCTTCCCTGCCTACGGTATTTTCGTAGGGCTGCTGATTAGCCTGGGCCTCCGTCTAAAGCGCGGGCAGTTCAATCGTGTGGTGACCATCCTAAGGATTATTTCATCACGAAACGCCTTCAGGAATTTTATCATAAAGAACGGTGGTTTCTATGACCATGTTTAAGAAAAGTTTTTTCAAGTTTGTATGTTCGGCCGCCGCCTTCGCAGGCATCTCCGTCGGGTTTCTTTCCAATCCGGCCCAGGCCCACATTTCCTTTGAAAACGCCGACAAGAACCATCAGGTGAACATTCATGGCCAGCTGGTGGACTCCGTGGCCGTTACCAACTTCGGGAACATTCCCGGGCAGAATAACGCCCCCACCCATTATGACAATTCCATGTCTGTCCGTCTTTTTCTGGATGGCCACTTTACCAGCCGCTTGAATTTTGACGCCAGGGTAAAGATCCACACGGACTACACCAACCGCGACATCGCAGACCATTTCTACAATCCTAACGAAGGCCTTCCCTACAACAAGCAAAGCGACACCAAGCGAACTTGGGACTTGTTCGGCGCCAACGTTAACTACGACCTGGACGCGGTCAAGCTGCTGGCCGGCTTTGACTACCTGGCCTGGGGCCCCGCCCGACGAAACCACGTGATACTGCGCGGCGAACAAAACAACTACAGGCCCTGGCAAGATTCCACCAGCCGTATTCACGAAGCCGCTCCCACGCCTTATTTCGGTTACCAGTTCGAGATCGGCCCGGTGGTTTATACCCAGTACGGCATGAAGCTTTTCGAGAAGAAGAACTTCGGCAAGTATCTGCACGCCCATCGTCTAGACCTGAGCCTGCCGGCAAAGATCACCCTAGGGCTTTCCGAGACATCCCTATACGGCTCTACCGTTGAACCCGCCGGAAGCAATCCTAACATGGACGCAGACAGCAGCGGTCGCGACTTTGAGTGGGCCTACATGATACCCTTCATTCCCTACGTCTTCCAGGAGCACCTGCAGGGCGACCAGGACAACATCTCGCTGTCGTTTGACCTTAGCGTCAAGACCATTCCCCATTGGGAATTCTACGGAGAACTGATGTGGGACGACATGAAGTCACCCACCAGCATGTTTGACGATTCCTGGTGGGGCAACAAGTGGGCGGCCTCCGTCGGCGTAGCCCGCGACAGCATCCGTCTGGGAAGTACTTACTGGAACTGGTATACGGAATATACCCGCGTAGAGCCCTGGGTCTACACACATCATAAGGGTGGCGCCTATACTTACGCCAGCTACACAAAGAGTTTGGGTACAGACCTTGGTCCCAATAGCCAGGAACTCTACGCCGAATTAAGCGGAGCCTATACCTTCAAGACCGGATTCCTCAAGGACGCCTTCCTCAAGGGAACGCTCCACGGAAGCGCCGTAGCCAAGGACACCGCCTTCGGCGGCAACATTGCAGACATCCACACTCCCGAAAGCGCCACCGACAAGAAGTTCCTGGATGACGCCACCACCTTGAACTATGTGGAACTGGGAGGAAACCTGGAATTCGCCCCACGCCGCTGGATGACAATCCGCGCAGGATATTCTCGTTATTTCGGCGACTACGAAGGATACCGCGCAACTGCAGTCGGCACCCTACAATACTAAGTCAAAAAGTCCTGAAATCTCAGGACTTTTTTTACGACTTTTCAAACCTTTTCTTAGGACTTTGAAAACACGGTTCTAAGAACCGTCAGCAGGTTTTCGAGTTTAATGGGCTTTGCCACATGGCCGTCCATTCCGTAGGAGAAGGCTAGTTTCTTGTCTTCTTCGAAGGCGTTGGCGGTCATAGCCACAATGGGAACCAAGGCCAGAGACCTGTCGGAGAAATCACGAATTCTGCGGGTTGCCTCATAGCCATCCATTACAGGCATCTGAACATCCATCAAGACCAGGTCGTAATAGCCGCCACCTCGTTCAAGCAACTTGTCGCAGGCAACCAAGCCGTTTTCGGCAAGTTCAATTGTGGCTCCGGTATCCTTGAGCAAATGCTGAGCGAAAACCTGGTTCATGTGGTTGTCTTCCACAAGAAGCACCTTCTTTCCCTTCAGAAGATTCATGTCTTCAACGGACAGATTTTTGCTAGCCTCAACAGGCTCATTCTTTTCGTCGGGAGTATTCTCTCCAATTCTGAAGTTCAGCTGGACATTGAATACAGTACCAACATCAAGGGCACTGTTCACCTCGATGGTTCCCGCCATCATGTCCACCAGATTCTTGGTAATGCTCATGCCAAGACCCGTTCCCTGGATGCCGCTGACCGTACTGGTCTGTTCACGTTCAAAGGGCTGGAAGATCAGCTTCAGGAATTCCTCGCTCATGCCAAGGCCCGTATCGCGAACCTTGATTTCAAAGGATGCAAATCCCGGTACCGGAGAGAAACGTTCCTTGACCTTAAAATCAACCTTGCCACCTTCCCTATTGAACTTGATTGCGTTGCTAAGCAAGTTAAGCAAAATCTGCATCAGGCGCTGCTTATCGCAAATAACCTTGTCGTGCTTGACATCTTCAAAACGAACACTCAGTTCCAGCTGCTTTGCAAGAATATCTTCGGCAATAATGGTCTTTAACTCATCTGCAATTTCCTGCAAGGATTCAACCTTGGTAGACAGCTTGATTTTTCCACTTTCGATGCGGCTCATATCGAGGACATCATCAATCAACGACAGCAGGTAACTACTTGATGTAGAAATCTTGGTCAGGTAATCGCCTACAACCGTCTGGTCATCAATGTGATTTCTGGCCAGGCCCGTAAATCCGATAATCGCGTTCATGGGAGTACGGATGTCATGGCTTACATTGTTCAGGAAGGTGGTCTTGGCCTTATTTGCGGACTGGGCTGCAGACAGAGCCTTCTGCAACTTATCCATCTGTTCCAGTTCCTTCAGCTTTTCATCATTGATAGTCTTGGTCGCAAAAATGACATGCTTCAAAGGAGCATCAGGACTTTCCTCAAGATCCTTCACTGCAATAAAGTAGGCTTCCGCCCATTCGTATTCGTTACGGTTATCCAGAACCAGGGTAGACTGGAACTGTGAGGCAATAATGGGAGAAACACGCAGACGCTCCTCAAGGGTATTAAAGTCCATGAACTTGAAGAAATCAGCACGATGTTCCGCACGGACCTTGTTGTATCCAAAGAAGGTAATCCGTTCCACGGCGTCTCCTTCAGAGCCAATTACGTCTCTAACGACCTTGTTATTGGTCAGGCTGACAAAAGTCCTTTTTTCAATGTCCGCATAGTACAGCGAAGAAAAGACATTACCCAAGGACTGGAAAACAGCCATCTGCTCTTCGCGACTGTGAATGGATTTCTGTAAAGCTTCTTCAGCCTCCATTTTCTGCTTAATCACAAGATGGTTACTTGCTCGGATAGAAGAAAAGACGCAGCTCAATCCAATGCTTGCAATACCCCACACACAAACATTCAATACATCGACTCTAAATACGCGAGCATCCTTGTACATGTAGCAGAACAGTACGAAAATAATGCTCATGATAAAGGCCAAGGTCAAGCTTCTGACAGGGCGGTCAAAAAAGATAAGGGGAACAACGATAATAAGGATGATGAAAGCCAAGGCGTAGTTGCTCGTATCAAAGACAGAACCTAGCACGATGCCAAAGGCGTACATGGTTGCAGCAAAGGTTACTATCAGGATATTTATAAGAGCCGGATGCTTGGAAGCAACAAACTTGGTTAGGCAAAAGATCCCTAGCTGCAAGATGCACAGCATGCTGTAGGGCAAAACGTTCGCCACATAAACATCATCAAAGCAATACGTGTAAACAGCAAGAAGACCCATCAGTATGCAGACGACCGTAGAAAAAGCGGTCAGCAAGGAATGATTCTCCTTAAGGAAGCGATCTTCTACCTGCAGCCATTCATCCTTGGTCAAGCCAGCATAGATGAACGTATTCCACAATTTTTTCAACATAACAAACCCCACTTACACAAATAAGAAATATATAACAATCGAAATTTACTTCTTTTTTAAAGCTAAAAGAACCACCGAAGCCAAAATCAGCATAATTCCAAGGACTATGCGCAAGGTCAATGATTCATCAAAAATCACCGTGCCAATAACCACAGCAGTCAATGGTTCCAAGGCACCCATAATCGCCGTAGGCGTAGAACCGACCAACTTTCCTGCCTTGGCCATAAACACCAGAGAGAGCACCGTTGGAACAAAGCCAAGCATTAAAGCCCACCCCCACTGGCTAGCAGACGTCAAGACCGGAGGTGTTCCGCTTCCCAAGGTTACAGAATACAACAACAGAAACATGAGGCAGAAAATCATGGCGTAAAAAGAAAGTTTTACCGCCCCCATGTTCAGGCGCGCCTTGCTTACAATCACAATGTAAATGGCATACGCAAAAGATGAAGCTAGTACCAACAAAAGCCCCGTTGTATTGAGGACAGAGCCACCTTCACCGCCCTTGTAAAGTAACGCAATCCCTCCCAAGGATATGGCGATGGACAAAGCCGTAGTCAAGTTCAACTTTTCCTTAAAGAAAAGCCCCATGATCAAGGCGACTTCCAATGGATAAAGGAACAACAAGGTAGAGGCAAGGCCTGCATCCATGTAATTGAAGGATGCGTAAAGTGCCAAGGCGCAAACAGCAAAGAGAAAGCCGAGAACGGCAAGAACAGGAACCCCACGGCGTTCAACCTTGAAGCTCATGCGGTTTGCAAGCATCAACAGGAAAAGCAGGAATACGGCCGTCGCAAAACGGTAACACAGGACTGCTTCCGGAGTGAGTCCTTCACGATAAAGGAAGAGGGCTCCCAGAGGATTGGTGCCGTAGCAGATGGCGGCACCACAACCGTAGAGAATACCCTTTGCTTTACCTTGAGCCGATTCGATCATGGATCCCATCACTCGCTTCGCTCGTTCCAGGATGACGTAAAAAACTACCCTTAGATTGCGAACTTGGTTGCATCGGCCAGCTGGACGCTCGCAATGCGGGAAATGCCCTTGATTTCCTGAGTCACACCGTAAAGCATATCGGCTTCGGCCATGGTACGCTTGTTATGGGTCACCACGATGAACAAGGTCTGCTTACTGAATTCGCGGAGGAGTGCCATGAAACGACCCACGTTGGCGTCGTCCAGAGGACCATCCACTTCGTCCAGCACGCAGTAGGGAGACGGCTTTTCCATGTAGATAGCGAACAGCAAGGCCGTAGCGGTCAAGGCGTGTTCACCACCAGACAGGGCCTTGATGCCGCGCATCTTCTTACCGGTGGGTCGAACGTTGATTTCGATGTCTGCATCTAGGATATCCATGGGTTTGCCCATTTCATCCACCTTTTCCACAAGGCTCATCTTGGTTTCGCCGTTCAGGAACAGCTTACTGAAGACAAACTGGAAGTTCTTCTGGATACGGCTGAAGGTTTCAAGATAGCGCTGACGGGCGATGTCATCCAGCTTGGTGATGGTACGGTCGAGAGAGGCGCGGGCACGATCGAGATCGTCGAACTGCTTTTCCACTTCCTCGAGACGCTTCTTTTCGTCTTCGTAGTTTTCCATCACGTTGACATTGACAGGGCCCAGTTCCTTGATCTTGCCGCGGAGTTCACGGACTTCGCGATCGGCTTCGGGCTGGCTGTATTCCACACGTTCAACGTCTTCGGGATTGGCGAGATCTACAGACCATTCATTGGTGATGCGTTCCACCAGACGATCCAGGTTTGCCTGCAAGGCTTCCTGACGGCGGCCCACATCATTCAATTCCTTCATCTTTTCGATCATGTCGTCACGAAGGGTGTTTACTTCGGAGCGCCAGTCTTCGATATCGCCGGACACAAGTTCGTACTTCTCACGGGCAAGGTCACGCTGCTGTTCCAAGTCACGAAGTTCAGAATCCTTGCTCTGGATCTGGGTTTCCAGATCCCTGGAGTCTTCGTTGTTCTTGTCGATATTCTGGAGGTTGGTCTCGATTTCTGCATTGCGATTGCGGATGGAGTTTTCCAGGAATTCAATCTGTTCGGCAATACCACGAAGGCGGTTGGTATTCTGGGCAAGCTTTGCATTCTTGTCCTGAGCGGCGCGTTCCAGTTCGCGAACTTCTTCTTCCTTTTCGCGATACATGGTTTCCTGCTCGGACATTTGGTCGTTGACAGAGGAATACTGTTCTTCTGCACGTTCCACGGCGGACTGGGCTTCGGCAAGTTCAGCATCGCTGTTCTTGGAATCCTCGGCAGCCTGAATCTTGGCCATGGCGTTCTGGACTTCAGCTTCCAACTGGTTCAGACGGCGCTCGCAGCTCAAGACCGTATTGTTATGGATTGCAACAGCGGAGTTAGCGCCACGCTGGGTTTCCTGCTGTTCTCGAATTTCATCTACGATGGATTCCAGCATCTGGACGTCTTCGTCCACAAGGTCCTGGAGGCGGCCGATTTCCTCAGTCTGGACTTCAACTTCAGCCAGCACGTTTTCAAGTAGGGCGTTAGCCTCGGCGATTTCGTTCTTGCGGGAAAGGGCGCCGGAGGTAGCCGCACCGCTACTGACAAGACCGCTGGTACGTACAATGGCATCGGGAGCCACAAAGCAAAGGTCCTGGTCACGCATGTTCTTGGCCAGCGAAAGCGCAGTCTGGAGGGAGTCCACCACATAGTAGCGGGACAGAATTCCAGAGAGCCAACCGCTGATTTCGCCATCGGCCTTGACGAACTGGTTCAGGCAGCCCACCACACCGGCACCGTCTACGGTACCCTGATATGCGGGAGCCGGAACCTGGGTAAGGGCGAGAAGCGCCTTCCCCACGTTGTAGCCCTTCATGGATTCCACAATTTCAGAAGCGTTGCCTTCGTTAGAGACAATGACAGCATCCATCAAGTCGCCAAGGGCAGCTTCCACCTGAGATGCATATTCGGGAACAGCCTCGATACGTTCGGAAAGGATTCCGCCTATGAGCTCAGCCTTGTTTTCTACAAGCCAGCGGCTGGCGTCGGTACCTTCGTTAGCCACGCTCTGCAGGACGTCGATTCTGGAGCGGAGACGGGTTTCTTCGTTCTTCAGATCCTGCAGTTTCTTCTGGGCATCAGTCAATTCGCCGCGTTCGCCATCCAGACGATCCTCGCGGGTAGACTTCTGTTCTTCAAGACGTTCCAGGTTGGCGTTAGCCTGGTCCACGCCATCCTTGATATCGCGGATGGCATCTTCGGCCTCAGCCTTCTGGGACTTGAGGCCTTCAATTTCGTTGTTCCACTTTTCCAGGTTGCCCTGCAGAAGGGCAGACTCGGCATCCATACGTTCAAAGCGGCTCCTGAGGGAGTTGGCCTTGTTGGTTGCCTGGAGGCGTTCGTTGGAAAGTTCCCTGGACTGTTGGCGAAGGTCATCCAGCTTGTCGCGCATGACCTGCAATACTTCGCGTTCACGTTCCAGCAGGGCGTTCATCTCGTCCATGTCGCTGTCGGAACCAAGAACCGCATTTTCTTCTTCAAGGCGGGACTGTTCAACCGTCAGTTCCTCCACCTTGCCCTGACTACGGGTGATTTCTTCCTGGGCCTTATCATTGGCGCTTTCCAAGGCAGAAATGGTATCGCGGATTCGTCCAAAATTGTTGTTCAAGTCGTTAAGGCTAATGGTAGCCTTCTGGACTTCACGTTCCAAGTCGCGATAGGCGGTTTCGTCTTCGCTAATGAGAAGTTTCTTCTCGTCGATTTTGGTCTGGAGTTCCGTGGCCTTGGTCTTTGCAGATTCCACCTCGTGGTTCATACGGCGAGATGTGGTATCCAAGGTAGAAAGACCGTCCTTCATGTCTTCGTACTTGTCGATACTGATAGACAGGTCCAGTTCACGGAGGCGCCTATTCAAGCGCTTAAATTCATTGACCTTTTCGGCCTGGGTTTCGTACATACGTACAGAACGGCGGACATTACGGAGGTTGTCCTCGACGCGGTCCATATCCATCTGCACACGTTCCAACTGGCGGCGGGTTTCCTTACGCTGCTGCTTATACTTGCTGACGCCTGCGGCTTCTTCGAAAAGAACTCGACGGTCATCGGCCTTGTCAGAAAGAACCGCCTTAATCATGTCGGCGTTCATCTGGGAATAAGTACTGGAACCAAGACCGGAGTCAAAAAGCAGGGCATGGACGTCGCGAAGACGGCATTCCTGGTTATTGATCAGGTACTCGCCGGAACCGTCACGATGGACGCGGCGGGTAACCACCACTTCGGAATATTCAGAATTCAAAGTTCCATCGCTGTTGTCGATGACGATGGAGACTTCTGCAAGGCTCATGGCGGCACGCTCTTCGGTACCGCTAAAGATCACGTCCTGCATCTTGCCCATACGAAGTGCAGCGGCCTTCTGTTCGCCAAGCACCCAGCGGATAGCATCGGTAATGTTAGACTTACCGCAACCATTGGGACCCACCACAGCCGTAAGGCCCTTGGTAGGGAAATTCACTTCGGTCCTTTGGGCAAAGGACTTGAATCCAAAAATCTTTAGTTTTGTAATCTGCACAGGCTAAATCTAGAAAATAGGCTAAAATCGTTGGGTTAACGGAAGCGATATGTCAAAGAATCCCCGTCGGATTCAACCACTAAGTACAAACTTCCACCTTCCAGACTGAACTTATGGGTATCTACCAGGGTTTCGCCAGAACCATCCGTGGACTTGGTGTACTTGAAACGGAGTGTAAACTCCCCGACCCAGTCTTCTTCCACCACGCGACTGCGCTCACCAGGAAGGACGGTTTCCTTGATCCAGGACTTGGAAGACTGCCCATCCATGGAGACCACATCCACAGCCAAGATGGAATAATCCTCAGTGGCGTTTTCTACCTGGAGACGGCTGGTGGACTCCTCAACATAATGGCTGATACAGCCGGAAAGGCAGACAGAAACCACCAAGACAAAAAGAACCTTTACAGCCAGGGGCATAAACTTTTTAAATCCAGACATTACTTCTTACCTCCGGCCCTTTCATAACGGACACCCTTGGCCTCTACAGTCTTTGGCTCGGCAGGATTAGCCTGCATCAGGCCACCCTCGGGAGGCATGTCCTTGTTCTTCTGCTTCAGCACACTGGTTTCAAGAGGAGCGGTCTTGGATGCACCCCTGCCAAAGAGGAATCCATCGATGGTTGCCAAGCTGAACTTGATTTCGGCAAGGAAGGTTCCCTTTGCTCCAAAGAAATTGTCGTAATCGTAAGCAGAATTATAGCTGAGTCGAACAAAGAGCAGGTCGATGGCACCACCAATCAGCACATCGCTATAGTCGTCACCACGCCACAGGCAGGAAGCCTCGAAGCCCACCATTCTGGAAGGGTCTGGATAATAGGTCAAGGTTGCAGAGTGGAACTTCTTGTCGTTAACATCAAAGATTCCCTTAGCATAAAAGCGCTGGGCAAACAGGTTCTGTTCCCAGGTAACGCGAAGGTTCTTGTCGTCGTCATTGTTGAAAATGGTCAAGTCGATATTGGGCAGGTAGGTCAACGGACCGTTCACTCGCCCACCATAGATCATTCGGGATTCCAGGTCCAGAGCAATACGGACGCTACGCCAGTCGGACTTGTACAGGTTTCCCTGAACACTTATATTATTCCAGCGCAAGTGAGCCCAGCTGTAAGCCAGGGAATCATCCTCGTTAGGATAGATCTTGCCGACATGTTCCACATTCTGGTGCTGCATACCGGCAGCAAGAGTCATGTTTGCCACCGTATTGGTGTAGGTAACGCCCCAAGTTGTTACGGAACGTTCCATGGCAAAATCATTATACTGCGGGAAGAACAGAAAATCCTCACCATCCCAACCGGAGCGGTCGAACCAAAGGAGGAATCCCACATGGTTGTTATTGCCTACATAGCCGGATCCAAAACCAGCCAAATGATGCCTAAAGGCATAACCGTCATGTTCACCATATTGACTTTGGAGCGGAAGCTGTTCCGAAGAAGGGGTGTAATAAAGTCCGGCATCAATATAGCCGCCTCGACCACCACGCATCACTTCACGGATTTCATTCAACTGTCTATCACGGGTAACCGCACCACCTGCAGAAAGAGCCTGAGGCATAATGCCGTCGGCAGCAGCGGGTATGGCCAAGGCGAAAACGGCCAAGGACACAAAAGCGGCTTTCAAGAAAAAACTTGTCAATTTTTTTTGCAACTGCATATTTGAAATGTAGCAAACAAAGGCCTTCTATTTTTATATTTAAGCCATGACTGAACAAGAAAAGGCTTTGATTGCAGCGTGGAGCGACCACTCCCGCCTTTGGAAAGACAACACCTGGGTCTATCCCGTTATCAGCCGCCGTGCAGGCGGGCTCTCCGTCGGTATAAACCTGAATCCCGACCATAAGTGTTCCTTTTCCTGCGCTTACTGCCAGAGCGGCCCTCAAGACGGCCATCCCTCTGTACCTATCGACGTAGACGGCGTAGAACGCGAACTGCGACAGTTCCTGGCATTCTACGAAAGCGGCGAATTCGACAAGTGCGACTTCTTCGGGAACGTACCTTCTGACAAGAAGATTATCAAGGACCTCTGCCTTTCCGGAGACGGAGAATCCACCATCGTCAAGGAATTTCCTGATGTGTGCAAGCGCATGAGAGAAATCCAGAAGGAATTTCAGACAAAGTATACAAAAGATGATCCCAGCGGTCTTGGTAATTTCAAGTTGCGCCTGATTACCAACGCAAGCCGTCTTGGGAACGAAAAGGTGGAAGAAGCCCTGCAATACCTGCTGGAAAGCGACGGCGAAATCTGGGCAAAGCTGGACGCAGGCACCGAGGAATGGTACAAGCGAATGAACCGTTCCGCAGTGAAGTTCGACACCATTCTTTCCAACCTGGAAAAAGTCATCAAGATGTACCCCATCTGCATCCAGACAATGCAGTGCAGTCTCCAGGGAGACTCCCCCAGCGAAACGGAAGTGGAACAGTACATCCAGAATCTTACCCGCATCTACAATTCCTGTCCGGAGCACTTTGTGGAAGTACAGCTTTACACGGTGATCCGCCAGACCATGATTCCCGATGTGCTGCCGCTGCCCAAGGATTTCCTGGAGGATACGGCCAGAAAGATTGTGCAAAAGATTCCGGTACAGGTAAGAACTTTCTAGTGAATACAAAAAAAGCCAGCTTAACGCTGGCTTTTCTTTTTTGCGATGATTATTCGCGACACTCGCCCTAAATAAGCTCTTCCGGAGGGAGGTTGGTGACGCCTTCGGGTTCCTGGTAGCAGGTTTCAGGAATCTGCACCTGGTTCTGGAAGTAGGCGCGATGAGCCACAATCACCTTTTCGCGGGCAAATTCAGCATTCATCCATTCACCAATCTGAACATCCTTGCCTTCCAATTCCTTGTAGTTCTGGAAGAAGTTCTTGGTAATGCGGAGGAACATCTGGTCTACATCGGTAATGTCCTTGATCGGACGGGGATTGAACACGGGCACGCCCAAAACCTTGTAGTCCTTCTTGCCGCCGTCGGTCATGTCAAGAGCGCCAATCACACGGCAAGTGCAAACGCTACCGGTCATCATGGAAGCCGGGCTGTAAATCAGCATATCCAAGGCATCGCCATCGTCGGCCTTAGTGCTGGGAATAAAACCATAGGTACAGGGATAGCTCATGGAACTCAGAAGGCAACGATCCAAACGGAAAACGTGAAGGCGTTCATCGTACTCGTACTTGAGGTTAGTATCCTTACCAATTTCAACGACGCAATCCACTTCGTAAGGATACTTACGTCCGATAGGCAAATCCAAATAGTTAATAGCCATTTATACTCCACAAAAGTCCACCATGGACTTTAATCTTTTTTGTTTTTCAGAATATGTAACGAAAAGTTAGCAATTATTTATAAAAAGTCAAGTAGGTTCGAGGCGCCAGGTTCGAGCTTTTTACCTGCTGCGCCAGCGAGCAGAGGTCGTCTTGTCGAACAAACCAAAATAGAAGACGGGTTCACCACGGTCTGGGCTGTAACCGACTTCAAAGCGAACGCGATCCAGCGCAGGAATCACAAGATGAAGACCACCATAGACAGCACCTTCGTAATTCTTCCAGCTGGGAGTTCCCTCATCCCAGAGGAGGCTTCCATCAAGACCAGCCACCAACTGGACTCCATAGAAGAAATTGATTCCCCACAAGGAAGCCGGCTTTCGCTCACGCAGAACAAAACGTTCTTCCAAGGTCAGGAGGGCTTCGTGAACTCCGATACTATTGCTGTCGGCCTCGTGACCGCGGAAGGTGTTTGCACCGCCATGGTAGAAGTAGTCATAGCGCTCCACATCGCCGGGGCGCACTCGCACAAGGGCTGTGGTTCCCGTAACAAATCGCCAAAGGCTGAAATATGCCCGGGCGTCCACCAGGTACTCCCAGAAATTTTCGCCACCCATGCCGTTACAGCCAGCAGCTTCTGTATTTTCAACTGCATTAATATTGCAACCCGAATCACTCGTATCGCCCATGCCAACGTGGGTCAGCATGTACTCGAAGTACACGCCCTTTCGGCTGTCCAGCTTGCTGTCGCGGAAATCAAAGGCAAAGCCAAGGCCAGCCTCGGGCAGGGTTGCAGCATTCTTCAAAGAGCGAAAGGCCAAGGTTCCAAGCAGGGACATATTGGCAGAGAACTGATAATCCAAATCCAGGTCAGCCAGATAACTGTCATCCTGGAAACCGCGGATATCGTCCCAGCTGTCCGTCCTCAGGAATTCAAAGTTCCAGCCCAGCGGAATTCCAAACAGGTAGGGAGAACTTGCGTAGAAGGCATATTCGTTGCTTTCAAAAATCGGGTCTACCGCCGTACGGTATTGCACCTCGGCTCGAATGTCCTCCCCCAGCACATTCAAGTTCGCCAAGGCAAGGCCTATCATCAGTCCATCGCGGTCAGTGGACTTGCCTGCAGGAGACGGAATCCAGCGGAAAATTTCCTTGAACCTGTAAGTCAAGGTCGCGGAAGAACCGGAGGTTTCACATTCCGCGGAAATGTCGGTAAAGAGGTCCAGATCCTGGAGTTTCAGCTTTTCGGATTCAAAGGTTTCTGCGGAGTAGGCGTCCCCAACCTTGTGAAGAATTTCCCGTTCCACCACACGGGGCTTGGTATGTTCCAGGCCTTCGAAACGGATAGCCCCGATCTTAGTCCCATCAGCGCAAGAAGCCGCTGCCGCTTCCACAGAGCAAAGGGCAAGGGTACAAATTGCACAGATTCTTTTCAATTTATGAAACATGGGACCTCTAATGGGTCAAAAGATAAAATATTTAACACGGGTACTGCATAAATATCGATTCTTATTTTTCTATATTTGGCAGCGAACAAAGAGATATTCGAGGTATCTATGTTAGACTTTCTCGCCAACTACTGGCCCTACCTGATTCTTTTGGTAGTTATTGTCTTGGTTATTTTTGCCATCCGCGGTGTCCGCAAGGCACTGAAGGAAGGCGGTGGCGCTTTCAGCGTTGAAACCATCAAGAAGAACACCGAGCCCAACTTCGCCGCCCTCAAGCAGAAGTCCGAAGCCCTCCTGGCCGATGCCGACATGATTTGCGAAATCAAGGATGGTAGCAGCTACGTCATCCCCAAGAAGGAAGACCTGAAGTTGTTCCGCAACGCCGTTAAGCAGAAGTACAAGCTGGCCATGTTCCTGGTGCCGGGCACCAACAAGGTCGTCTACTTCTTCTGCAAGACTGACGCAGGTGTCAAGCGCCGTATCGAGAACCTGGTCATCAACCAGAAGTTCCGCGAAGGCAAGAAGCCCTATGTGGATGTGGCTACCGGCGAAAAGCTGAAGTTCCCCCGCGGCTAGCCTAAAGCTTAAAGGTTTAAGTTTAAAGAAATAGCGCGATGAAAGTCGCGCTTTTTTTAAATGAAAAATGAAGAATGAAAGATGAAAAGTGAAAAGCGACTCATTCTTCATTGTTAATTGTTAATTGTTCATTGTTAATTGTTAATCGTCATGCGCCATTACAACGACCTAGCCATTGCCGAAGAAGAAGGAAAGCTGGAAGCAGCCTTGGAGAGCTCCAAAAACCTGCTGGTGGAAGCGCCCACTGGTTCGGGTAAGTCCCTCTATATCCCTTGGTTCTTGTCCAGACATTGCAGTGGACGTGTAGTGGTGCTGCAGCCCAGACGAATCGCCGCCTTGTCTCTGGCGCAATATTCTGCGAAACTGCATAACGAGCCCTGCGGCAAGACCGTCGGTTACCAGTTCAGACAGGACACTTGCAAGTCTGCGGAAACCCGCATCCTGTTCCAGACCTACGGAAACTTCTTGCAGGAACTGCTCCACGGCAAGATGGACGCGGAATGGGTTCTGTTCGACGAATACCACGAACGGAAGGCCGACATGGACCTTCTGTTCTCTTACCTGCTTAAGCTCCAGGCCACGGATACGAAGGGCGGCGAACAACACTCAACGAAGGTTCCGAGAATCGCGGTTATGTCTGCGAAACTGAACCGGGAAGAAATGGAAACTGCCCTCGGCGTGAAATGCCTCGAACTTGGCCACCCTCTATACCCGGTACAGATCCTGAACCAGGCCCCCATTACAGGCAATCCCCAGGAAGCGGAAGTGGTAAGGGCTCTACGAACCCTGAAGGCCAACAACATCTGGAAAACCACCCTGGTGTTCCTGCCAGGCAAGGGCGAAATCGCCCGATGCAAGACAGCCGCAGAAGAAGCCCTGGGAACAAGTTCTGCGGAATTTCTTGAACTGTACGGCGGTCAGGACCGGGAGACCCAGGACCGTATTTTTGAGGAAACGGAAAACCCGCGAGTCATCTTTACCACAAACATTGCAGAAACATCCATAACCGTACCAAACGTAAGCGGCGTGGTGGATAGCGGTGTGGAACGCATATCCGAATACGACGACAGCGAGAATGTCAACGTACTAAGGACGGCGCCCATTTCCATGCAAAACGCCATACAGCGTTCGGGACGTTCCGGCCGTACACAGAACGGCTGCGCCATACGCCTCTGGAGCGAAGATGCAGAAAAGCGTATGCCCAAGGGAATCATTCCTGAGGTAACGCAGATTGAACCGACGGAACTCATTCTGCAAAAGGCCGCACTGGAAAAATATCTTGACGATGCAGGCGCACTCAAGCTGATTCTTCCCACGGCAATTCCAGGCAATCGTGAAGCCACCGCAAATTCTCTATTGAAGCGCTTGGGCATGTTGTCCGAAGATGGTTCAATCACCTCCCTTGGACTTCAGGCAATACACACGCCCCTTTCAGACATTCACCTGGCACTGATGCTTATTTCAGCCAAGGAATCGGGAATCAGCGACTTAACTCTTTCTGCCATGGCCTGGATCCACTCCGGCGGAGAAGCCCTGCAGAAAAACAAGCAGCCTGTCAGCCTTATGATGCTGGCAAATGACACGGCAAGCAAATCCGTCAGCGTTCCTCGCGAAGTAACCTTGACCTTAAGGCAACTGCAGGATTACTGCAAGAAAGAAAACTACAGGACTGCTCCCAACAACGAAAGCGAAACCATCAAACTGTTGCTGAAGTCCTATCCTGACAGGTTGGCCTCCCCCACGTCTACAGGAGCCTACAAGCTTGAAAACCAGAACGTAATTCGCCTGCAGGTCGCGGAACCGCCCTTCGCCCTGTTGGCCATGGGAATGCTCCGTACCGGAACTGGTTCCAAGATAGAACTTCGTCTGAATCTTTACGTTCCTGTTGCTAAGGAGTTTATCGCAGGTAACGACGAGCCTGCACGATACGAACTGCTGTGGCGCAACGGCCAAGAACGTTTTATCGGAAAGGAAATCCAGGGATCCGCCGAACGTGAAATTCTCCCGCAGGAGGCCTCCCCCGCGGTACTAACCAAGCTGAAGGAACTGACCGTAGACGCTTGGAAGGAAAAGCTTGAAAAGGAAAACTGGACCGGGCGTTACCTTACAGAAGATTTGCAAACGCTTCTCATCAAGATGCGCCTTGCGGCAAAACTCTATCCGGAGTTCGCATTGCCGGAATTCAACGAAGAAGACATGGAACTGATCTTTGACGAATTCACCAACGGCATTTTCCTCCTTAGAGACCTGAACGAAGACCGTTACCGCAACATTCTAGAAGAGTACTTCGGGAAGTCCATGCTCCAGTGGCTTCACAAGACTTTCCCGGATCATTTCGTATTGCCCAACGGAAAGAAGGCCCGCTATACTTATCAGGAAGTCGATGTTCCCGAGCCGGGAACGCCAGGCAGTAACCTCATGACCCAGAGCGCAGAAGGCGTCCTCATTGAAGTTTCCGCCCGCATCGAGGACTTTATGCAGGTGGACCGCGCCTCAGGAATAGCTTCGCCAATTACAGGCGAGCACTGGATTGCAGACAAGAAACTGCGAGTCCGTTACGACATTCTGGCGCCAAATTTCCGCAGCATGCAAAAGACCTGGGACCTTACGGGATTCTGGAAAAACACCTATCCTGAGTTACGAAAGGAACTGAGAGGACGATACCCCAAACACCCGTGGCCGGAAGCCGTTATTTAGCGAATTCGGGGTCCGTTTTTACTTCACTTTATAAATCACAAGGGTCTTGCTGTATTCGTAGCCCACAACAAGCAGAGCGGTGCCTGCAACGGGGCTTTCTTCTGCAGAAATAAAAAGTACGCCTTCGGGACCGCGATCCTTGGGGTCCATGTAGTAACCAACCAACTTCGGCATCTTGCCGTTGACTCCAATATCCGTAAAGTCAAAGGTGGCGATACCACTCATGCGTTCCAATCCAACAAAGGCCAACCGACGAATTTTTCCATCAGCGCCCTTCAAGTTTCCCACTGTAATATTTTCCGGTTCGCAGCCCTTGTCATCACTGCGGGCATCCACCTTCTTCTTTCCTTTCTTGGAATTCCAGTTGAAATACTCCGGCGCAACTTCTGCGAAAGTTCTTTCCAGCTGTTCCCCGGAATCCCATACAAGCTTTCCCGTGGTTCCGTCAAAGATGGAAATGGAACGGGTCCCGTACATCAGTTTGCAGTTTGGATCCTTACCGCAAACTGTTTCTGCAAATCGAGGATTCGCCTTGGCACCATCCTCCCCTTCATTAGCAGTAGCCACGTAAGTCTTGCCATTCACTTCAAAGGCCTTGATTCCATCGGGCTGGCGAAGGCTTCGGATGTTCGCATTTTCGATGCGGATTTTGCCATCCTTTACCGCGTCCAAGGCAAAACCCTTTTGGGTATGATCCACAAAGCCTAAGTCAAATATCGTATCCACATGAGCGTGTTCCACATCCACACGAACAAGCGCATTATTTTCCTGCAGGCTTACCCAGGCAGTCTTCGAATCCTTTGAAACCGTAATGTATTCCGGTTCAAAATCCGCTTCGTGGAGAGGAATCGTTATCACGGGATTTTTACCTTGAGAAATCAAGTCCATATCCAGAATGGCGATTCCACCCTCGGGATCGTGCAACTTGTCTTCGCTGGGTTCGCCTTCGCAGGCAACCAGGATTTTCTTGCCATCGGGAGTAAAGGTCAGCATGTCGGGATGGAAGCAGACTCCATACACGCCCATCTTACGGACCGCGCCCTCTGTAACCTCAAGCAGTTCTACGTTCCCTCGTTCCCAGGCAGGGTCTGCAAGCAGGCTCACCGCCACAAAATTTCCGTGGGCCGTGACGCTGGTAGCTTCCCCATCCAGCATAAAGGACTCAATACGTCTTGGATTCTTGGCGTCGGACAGGTCCACCACCTCCATCACGTTCTCGTCCCCCACCACGAACAGCTTTTTCGTAGCAGGCATATAGGCGGCAATTTCAGCCGTCTTCAACTCAATGCGGGAGTACTCTTCAAGGACATTTCCCTTAACAAAAGGGCCATCAGCAAAAACCGCCTTCTTTGCAAACAAGGAGGCGGGCAAAATCAAGGCAGCCGCTAGGAGCATTCGGGCATAGACTCGAACCATCTTAGTGGCCCTCGTAAGTTAGTCGAAAATCAACCAAAACAGGAGCATGCCAAGACCAAGGCCGCCCATAAAGGCTGTAGAGGACATCATGGCAGCCTGCTGGCGATCCATGCTTTCCTTTTCCTTTTTCTTTTCGTTGACTCCAATGGAAACACTCAAAGCCTGAGCGCAAGCAGCGTTATTCTGCTTAAGAGTATTGTAGCTCTGTTCCCAGTTGGCACTCTTTGCCTGTTCCACTTCCAGGGATTTCTTCAGGGAATCCTTTTCTACAGAGCAGGAATTAGCCTGGAGTTCCATGACACTATCCCTGACAGCGATTTCCTGTTTCAGTTCCGCTTCGACAGAGGCTGCCGGCGCGGCCTCGGAGCTGCCTGCCACAGGCGTTTCGGCAGAACTTGCAACTTCTGCTGCAGGAGCTGCATTTTCAGCGGGAGTGGATTTTTCAGCGGTCGCAACGGCTGGTTCAGAGAAAGCAAAAGTCGCCGAAAGAACGACGACTGCAAAAAGAGTAGCAATCAAATTCTTCATGTCCACAATATAGCAAACCAAGAATTTGACAACCCGTTATTTCTAAAAAATATTAGCGAGGCAGCACCATCTGCTTTTTCCAGAGGCCATCTGCCCCCTTCACATAGTATACACCAGGAACAACTTTTTCGTTATTCTTCACGGAGGTTCCGTCCAGACGACGCATTTCGCTACGAGCATTCTGAACCGGGCGTTTATCCAGACGGACAATTCCTGTGGCAACCTCGCTTGAGGAACTACTGGAGCTGACGCTACTGCTAGATTCAACACTACTGGAAGATGCGATTTCCTCGGAAGAACTGCTTGTAGCCTCGGAAGAACTGGAGAACAGCTCTTCAGGCTTTATCTTTGTCGAATCCATCATCACGCCGTGAAGAACCTGGAAAGAAACGTCAGTCACTGAACTTGCCACAGAAGACAACTTGGCAATTTTCATGACAGATTCGTAGTCATTGCCCAAGGAAGACTTGGTCGAGTAGGCATTGTGAACCTCAGTCTTGGAACTTCCATCAGGATTTTCTGTCTTGGTGATGGTTTCCGTACGGTAGACAATATTCACAGCCCACCATTCAAACTGAAATTCATAGGACTTTGACGGAAGGATTTCATAAGCCTTGTAGGAATTGTTTTCCGGCAATGTTCCAAGGGACATTAGCAACAGGTTGTTGGTATTTTCCTCATTGAACTGTCCTACCGTATTTCCATGGATATCCATGATGACCGTAGCATAGTTCTTATACACAGCATCCCACTGGGATCCATTCCAGTTCAGTTCCTCGTAAATGTTGTTCTCGGTTTCGCTACAACTTGCCGTCACGGAAACAGGCAGACCATATTCAAATTTTTTCCTCAAGGGAACAACCTCGTCGAGGCTCTTTTTACGAGTGGTCTGCTTATCCTTTTCGTTTTCGTACTTATAGTCCGTTGTCCATGTGGTTTCTTCCACATAGGCCAGGGCAAGTTTCACCTCGGGCTTCTTACTTTCAGGCAAGGTATCGCACACGTTGCGAATGTAAACGTCCTTATCCTGGGCAAAGGCTGTAGCCGCAAGCATCAATGCCGCAGCAACATACTTGATAGACTTTTTCATTTTCAATCCTCCAAAACACAAATCAAACAATCTAATCCAGCTCTTTTCGAATCCGGTCCCAGCCACTTTCTGGAATCTGGGCGCCCATGACCTGGACTACTTCGTTGGAAACCACACTGCCCAATTTACCGGCACGTTCCATATCCCAGCCGTTCATGTAGCCATAGATAAATCCTGCAGCCCAAAGATCGCCGGCTCCCGTGGTATCGATAGCCTTTGCGGCACCGGCGCCAACCCGGGTTACCACGCCATCCTTGGCAATCAGGGCACCGCGTTTGCCTAGCTTTACCACAGCCACCTTGGCCTTCTTGGCAATTTCATCCAAAGCAGCCTCTTCCTTGACTCCGGCATAGGCAAAAGCTTCATCCTCGTTTGCAATGACGATATCGATCATCTTGTCTTCGAATAATTCGTCAAAGGTCTTGCGACAGGCGTCCACCACACCAAAGGAACTGAAATCCAGGGCGGTTTCCACACCAAGCGAACGGGCTAGAGCAAAAGACTTCTTGAAGCATTCCGTATTAAAGGCATTATAGCCTTCGGCAAAAAGCAAGCCAACCCCATCGAAGAGGGCGGGAGTAAAATCATTTTCCCCAAGGTTGCTGGATGCACCGAGGAATGTCCACATGGAGCGTTCCGCATCGGGAGTTACCGCGCTGAACACGCAACCCGTGGCGGCATCGGCGATGCCCATTCTGGATTCCACCTTGGAATCAACCAAATGCTTCTGGAAAAGTTCGCCCAGTTCGTCTCGGCCCACCTTACTGATAAAGGCTGCCTTGCCGCCTAACTTGGCAATGCCCACCATGGTATTGCAGGTAGAACCACCCGGAACGCGCAAAGGATTCTCGAGGGCCTTCAGAAACTTTTCCATCTGGGGCCAATCTACGGAATTCATTCCGCCTTTCTTGACTCCCTGGGATTCCATCCATTCGTCACTGACATTGGCAAGAATATCTACAAGGGCGGCACCAACACCAAGAACAGTCTTCATTACAAGCCTCCACGGCGACGACGGATCTTGTCGCCAGCCTTCAGCAGGAATTGTCTTTCCGCATCTGTCAGGGAATTAAGGCCTTCCTTGCTGACCTTCCTGAGAATTTCATCCATGCGTTTTTCTTCGTCAACATAGAACACCTCGCCCTCCAGGACTTCGGGTTCCTTGACGTTGTCAGACTCCTTATTGCCGCGGGACTCGTCGCGACCGCCGTCGCGGACCTTGAACTTGGGCGCACGGGCATTCTTGACCGCCCGCTCCGCCTTGGAAAGCAACCCGCCGAAACCACCTTCATAAAGATGCATGTAGAGGAAGCCTCCCACAACGCCACCCAAGTGAGCCAAGTGGGCAACGCCATCTCCAGAAGGTGCCATGAATACATCGATGCCTACCATGAACCACATGGCGTACTTTATGCGCATGGGGAAAAAGAAGAACATCAAAAGCATGCGATTGGGGAAGAACTTGTAGTAGGCCACAAAGATTCCCATCAAGGCGCCAGACGCACCGATAATGGGGCTATGGGTAAAGCCAACCCAGTGCATGACCAGGCTGAACACAGCGGCAAAGATACCGCAGAAGAAATACATTCCTGTAAAATGCTTCGGCCCCATCATGTCGGCAACTTCACTGCCGAACATCCAAAGCATCAGCATGTTGAACAGGAAATGCCAGAAATCCACATGGACAAACATGTAGGTGACAAAGCGCCAGGCCTGCTCGGGAGCAAAGGGCCAGAAGGCGCCAAAGATCGAAATATATTCCCTAAGATTTCCGTCTCCTACGCCAGGCAAATTAATATGCAAGCCAAGGATTCCTCCTACGACAAAAGCCAAGAAGAATACGACGGCGTTGGCAATCAGCAAAACCTGCAAGCACTTGGGCAAAAACTTAAATGGTCTCATTTTCTACTTTCCAAAATTTTCAAGAAGCAAGTCAATCAGGCCTGCAGGAACATACCTGGTCAAAATTTCGCCACCGTTCTCGTTGTGGGCAACGCCGCACTTCAAAAGTTCGCGGACAACGGTGCTGCTAATAGCCAAGTGTTCCTGTGCGCTTGAAAGCAAAACAGTTTCGCATTCAGGGTAAAGGATCTTGTTGTTCCAAGAAACGGTCTGCTCATAATCCAGATCGGCGCCGGTCCTGATTCCACGAACCAAGAACTTGGCTCCCACGGATTTCATGAAATCAACAGTTAGCCCATCGAAGGCGGCTACCTTTACATTGGGCAAATGAGCCACAGCGCGGCGGACAAGTTCCAAGCGAACATCCTGTGACAGCATATACTTCTTGGAGGCATTTACCGCAAGCAATACCCACAGTTCATCGAACATGGACGCGGCACGCTCTACAATATCCAGGTGGCCTATTGTAAAAGGATCAAAGGATCCTGCAAAGACCGCAATTTTTACGGCAGCGGCCTCCGGCAATTTTATCTTATTTTCGGGTTCTTTCATTTTGCAATCCATAACCGAAACCTCATGGGATCCAATCTACAAAGCTTTACGGAAAATAACCAAGGAGGATTCACCGTACTTGCGGATGCGGGCAACGTCAGCCTCTTCGGCTTCCTTGGCCCATGCAGGCAAATCGCGGCTGGGGGCTTCAAAAACAGCGACTCCACCAGGATTGAGCCATTCCACAAACGGGCGCAAGTCAGGGTATTCTACACCCTTGAAAGGAGGATCCGCATAGATCAAGTCAAAGCCATCATCACCACAGACATCCTTTCGAGACAAGGTAAGCACGTTCTTTTCTAACAAAGTAAGTTTATCCAGCAAGGATAAGCTCTTGTAAGCGCCATGAATCAGCTGAGCCTGAACGTGAGCCATTTCCACGGCAGTCACCGTAGCAGCACCGCGGCTAATGGCCTCGATACCCATGATGCCTGTTCCAGCGAACAAGTCCAGGACCTTGAAGTTTTCTACGTCCTGGAGAATATTGAACAAGGCCTCTCGAGTTCGAGATGCTGTTGGCCTTGTCTTGGATGTATCGGGAGACGGCACGTTCCTCCCCCGCAAAAGTCCGCCTGTAATGCGAATAGGCATAGACTACAAACTGTTACGGAGTAACGAACATTTCGAAGCGGATAACAGAGGCAATGTCCTTCTTGACAAGTCTCATTTCAAGCTTCTTTACGCCTACGCGAAGAGGTGATGCGGCATAAGCGGAAATGAAAGCCTGGAGATCGCTGAAATCAGCAGAGCTTGTTGCATTGAAGGCATAGCGCTTGTACACACCGAAGTCCTCGACAACAGGCTTGTCCAGACCAGCCAGTTGAACCTTGCTGTTGCTGGCAAGAGCCTTCAGACTCTTGATTTCGTTGGCAGCATCGGCAGAGGGAACAAAGGCGCCCACAGAAGCCAGGTTCGGGTTGTTCACGTTGTAACGACCGTAAGCGGTAATATCTGTGGCAGGAGCATTTTCCGGCAGAGGAGGAGTCTTGAAGTCCGAGCTAACGCTCTTGATGCGGTCAAGGAAGCTACGCTGGGAAGTAGGCTTGGCAGCCACGCCACGGACGTAATAGAAGTTGGGAGCCTCGAAGACGCAGTCAGAGAAGCCCACGTCATCCGGAGTTGCCGTATTCAGGAAAGCTACGAACTGACCCACGGCAGACTTCTGGTAGGAAGCCTTTTCCAGCGGCAGGTAAGTTGCGTAATCAACTCGCTTGTTGTTGTACAGAGCCTGGGGATTGATTTCGCCCACGACCTGCTTAGCGGTCATGTTGTCGCGCTGCTGGGCAGCCATTGCGGCGGCATTGGCCTGAGCCTCGAGCGAACCACCGGCGGAAGTCCTTTGACCCACACCAGAGGCAAGGGCAGAGCGGCTAGGATCTTCGGCACCAATCAAAGACAGGTAAGCCGGAGGCAGCAAGCCCTGAAGCGGAGCGGGAACACCGCACACGCTAAGGAAGCAGCTAAAAGCAACCACGGCAAAAAGAGCTGCAACAGCGGAGGTTACAAACTTCTTGCGGTTTTTCTTGTTCAGGTCATCAATGCTGGTCACATGTACCGGGGAAACAGTATCCACGGTAGTCAGACGTTCAGCAGCATCAATCAAGTTCAAGTGAATCATACACCCTCCATCACATTCAGGGCGGCACCGATGGCGCCAGTGCAGCTAAGCACAGCGGCAGCATCCTCGGCCTCCACAGGCAGGCGAAGGTTAGAGAAGGAATCCATCAAGGTGAACTGGCAGTCAGTGAGCTGTTGGCGGAGCTTTTCCACGAACATCAGGTCGGCAGCCATTTCACCGCAAAGGTTTACCAAGCTGGTGGTCACGGAAGCATCTTCCTCTTTGGCCAGCTTAATCTGTTCAGCAATGCCATCGGCAAGAATCTGGTAAGCCTCTTCGCGGGACTTGTTCACAAGGGACAACGTAGAGACACAGCGCAAGGCGCGCAGGTTATCCTTGGTAAGCCAGACCATGGTCACGCCGGCGTAGTCAGCCTTGATGACGCATTCCAGTTCGTTGACATTTTCAGCAAAATCCATCAAGTTCATGAGCGACAGCACATCCACGTCCATGGCCTTGGGAGCAAGAGCCTTGTTGCGGAAGCCCTTACGGAGATTATCCACCCATTCACGACGAACGGCAATCAGCATTACGGTAAGGCCCAGGTTTGCATCGCCCTGCAGTACCTGATGGTCGATGATATAGGCATCGGCCTCGGTGTTGGTAATGAGGGATACATACCACTTGAGGTATTCGTCCAGATTGCCAGCGGCTTCGCCAGGAACAAAAATCTGACGGACAATGGAGCGGAAGGCCGGAATCGAGATCGAGACTGCATCGACGCTTTCGATCTTTGCATATTCCATCCAGCCCTCAAGGACTGTTTCAAAGGCATAGACATCGTCGAGAGGGCTAGTCTCGGTTTCGAGAATAGCAGTCTTCAGAACACGACGTTCCTTAGCGTCCACAAGGGCCACCTTCAAAGAAGCATCAGCGGCTTCAATTCCTAGGTATAAATTCGTATCACTCATAATATCAACGACTTAGATAGATTTTTATACCTAAAAATTTAATCAAAAATCACCCCAGGAAGCATCGCTTCCAACTTTTTCTTGCCAATTCCGGGCACTTTTTCAAGGTCTTTGGGAGTTTTGAAGGGGCCAGCCCCCTCCCTGTAGGCAACAATCTTCTCGGCAAGCTTAGGCCCAACCCCGTTCAAGGCGCAAAGATCCTCGGCAGAGGCGCTGTTAATTGCCAGGGGCAAATGAACCTTCCGCTTCGTCGATTTCGCCTTCTTTCTATTTACTTTGTCTGTAAAATCCTGATTGGAGAGTTCCGGGCTCTCCGCAGACAGAGCCTCCTTATGGGGCACAGAGGGCGATCCGTCGGATTCCAGAGCGAGCCCACCCCCAGGAGCAGGGTCCGAAACGGGAACCACAACAGGCTCCCCCACCTGGAAAGTTTCTATGGAAGGCAAGCCCCAGGGCAGAAAGCGAATCACCACCCCAAGGATAAAAAGAAAGACGGCCAGGTTAAGGATTTTCTTTTCGTTTGAATTCATTTATTTCTCGCATGTTGATCCTCATCTAATAACGTATCTAGGAACTATCTAGAGAACTTACGTAATGCCCCTTCCACCGCAATAACGTCGGAGGGAACATCCACAGAGATGGACGGATATTCACTCTGGACGATACGGATCGGGCGACGGCCCAAGATGCGCATCTGCTCCAGGGAACGTTCCAGTTCCACCTGATTCTGCGGTAAAGATGAGAACTCGTCACGGGCAGCCCTAGAATAGGCGTAGATGCCCTGATGCTGATACCAGAGGTGGGCTTCTGAAGGAGGCACTTCCCTGGTAAAATCAACGGCGAGACCGTCTTTTACTAAAACTTTAACAACGGTCTTGACCATGGCTTCCTCGGGCTTCAGCGGGCAGGCCACCGTCACCCAGCAGTCGGGATGCTGTTCAAGGTCTGCAGCAACCCGGGCAAGAACATCGGGTTCCACCAGGGGTTCGTCACCCTGAAGGTTTACCACAAGGTCAAGATCCAAGGCCCTGGCGGCATCGGACACACGGTCCGAACCGGTATGGGCAGGGCCGGTCAAGATAAACTCAAAACCGGCCCTAGAAACTACTTCGGCAATTTGTTCAGAGTCCGTGGCACAGACAATGCGTTCAAAGCACTCGGCCAGCAGGGCTCTTTCGAGAGTCCGCACAATCATCTCCTTGCCGGCAATCTTAATCAGGGGCTTTCCCGGAAAGCGGGATGAACCCATGCGGGCCGGAACGACACAATGGACGGACATTAGATGTTTTACCCCCAAAAATGAGACGGACTAGCCGCCAATCACCTTGGGAATGGCAAAGTGGTCGTTTTCCACTGCCGGGGCGTTGGCAAAAGCCTGATCCAGGGAGAAGCCCTGTACGGGAACATCTTCACGGAGGATGGTAGCGCCGTTTTCGACAGCGGTCATGGGTTCAACATGGGAAAGGTCCAGAGCCTTGAGAGCTTCCAGATGGTTGAGCATGTTGTCCAGATGACCCTTGAGAGCGGGAATTTCCTCTTCGGAAACGCTCAGGCGGGAAAGCTTTGCCAATTTCAATACTTCTTCACGTTCAAGCATATTGCCTCTTTTTCTAATACGAAGCTTAATTTAGCAAAAATAAATCGAGCCGATGTCAACCATAGGTTGCAAAACAATGAAGAATGAAGGATGAAGGATGATTTGCTTTTCATTTTTCATCTTTCATTTTTCATCTTTCACTTTTATCCTATGATTTGCAGGGCGGCGTACTTCAGGATAATGGTCCTGGTGGTAGACTCGTTTGCAAAGCGCACATCCACACGGGCGTTGTCTCCGGTACCGTAGCACTTCTGGATGACGCCGATGCCGTACTTGGCGTGGCGCACCCTTACTCCCGGATGGTAGGGATTCTCGCTGTACTCGTCGTAGACCACGTGAGGGCCGGAGGGAGCGGCAGGCGCCGGGGCAGCCATCTTTACCGGATTGCGGTAAACGATGCGCTTGTCGTTCTTACGGACGGAATCGGGAACCGCGGAAGGACGGCTGTAGCCACCACTGTAGCTGTTGCCGCCATAGGAACTTCCGTATCCACGGGATGAACCGCTGAAACTGCCGGAGGAAGGCCTGCGGGGGATCGGCGGCGGAAGATTGGGACGCATGGGCCTGCTGTAACCGCTGCCGCCGGAGAAATCCTGGTTAAAGTCGTTTCCGCCAAAGCCTCCAAAGCTGTTGCCGAAACCACCACCGAAATCGTTACAGGGAACGAAGTCAACTACGGTCGGGTCCAGTTCTTTCAGGAATCTGGAAGGAGCGAAGGGGCGGATGTTTCCCTGGAAGAAGCGACGTTCTGCATGATAGAGGTACAGA
This sequence comes from Fibrobacter sp., assembly GCA_024398965.1. Lineage (NCBI taxonomy): Bacteria > Pseudomonadati > Fibrobacterota > Fibrobacteria > Fibrobacterales > Fibrobacteraceae > Fibrobacter > Fibrobacter sp. Next base: position 146,299 of record JAKSIF010000005.1, read on the forward strand.
GTCTTTTCGGCGCGGGTGCAGCCCACGTAGAACAGGCGGCGTTCCTCTTCCATCTGCTCGTTCTGCTCCTGCATAGACATGGTCATACTGCCTCGAACCAGCGGGAAGATTTCCTCGTCGCAGCCGGCGATATGGACCGTATTGAATTCCAGGCCCTTGGCCATATGGATGGTCATGAGGGTGACCATGCCCTTGGAGGTATCCACCTTCTTGTCACCATCGGTCAAAAGGGAGATATCCTGAAGGAAGGCGTCCAAGGTTGCACCGGGATGGTCTTCGTCAAATTCGCGAATGGCGTTCACCATTTCGTCCAAGTTGCCGATGCGTTCGTCTGCAGTAATTTCATCTTCCTTACGCAGGAAATCCTTATAGCCAATGTCCTTGATGACCCGTTCTGCAAGAATGGGAAGCGGAGTCTCCCCTGCCGCAATAAGGGAGCGCCAACCCAGGACAAGGTCGGTAAAGCCCTTCAGCTTTGGGGCGGCGCGACCGGGGCTGTTTGCCTCCTGCAACAGATTGTCCCAGAAGGATCCTTCGCCGTTGCGTTCTCGTTCTAGAATATTCTCTACGGTAGTCTTTCCGATGGCACGGGGCGGCGTATTGATAACGCGAAGGTAGGCGGCATCGTCGCGGTCATTGGCCAGCAAGCGGAGATAGGCGATAACATCCTTGATTTCCTTGCGGTCCCAGAACCTTGTTCCACCGAAAATGACCGAGGGAATACGGCGGTCGTTCAATGCCTTTTCAAGGGCGCGGGACTGGGCGTTGGTTCTGTAGAACACAGCCGTCTTGGAATAGAAATCAGGACCGGCCTTGGCGATCGTATCGGCAATGGTGCTTGCCTCGGAGCGGTCGTCCATAAAGTGACGAACATGAATCAGTTCGCCGGCCTCCTGCTTGGAGAAAACCACCTTCTGCATCTCGGCAGGTCGCACGTTATGGGCGATTACGGAACCGGCGCCCTTCACGATGTTTGCAGTGGAGCGGTAGTTCCGTTCCAGCTTCACGATAGTCACAGGAGTAAAGTCCTGATGGAAATTACGGATAATCTTGATGTTCGCACCGCGCCAGCCGTAGATACTCTGGTCGTCGTCACCGACCACGGTAACGTTCTTCTGGGCGTTGATCATCAACTTCAACAGTTCATACTGGACGTCGTTGGTATCCTGGTATTCGTCCACCACAACGTACTGAAAGCGGGTTGCCAGCTGGGTTGCCAGGTTGGGCAATTTCTGCAGCATGTAGACTGTATTGAACAGCAGGTCGTCGAAGTCCATGGCATTGGACTCCATCAGCTTTTTCTGGTAGGCCGCATAATATCTGGCGCGGCGCTCCTCATCGCTGTAGTCTGCACGCTGTAATGCAACATCGGGAGTCTGCAGCTGGGGCATCTTGTTGACGCCATACAGAACCGTATTCTTGTATCTAGAAATTGCACCATGGATCTTCTTCACCTCGGCGGCGTCAAAGTCATCCCCCATGTCGTCCTTCAGGATTTCCTTGAGGATTCGCTTCTGGTCGTCATCGTCGTAGATGGAAAAATTACCGTCGTACCACTTGCCGTTTGGCCCAGCCATGGCGGCTACGACAGATTCCTTGGACAGGCAAAGCTTAAGCAGACGGAGACATACGGAATGGAAGGTTCCCATCCAGCTGAAGGACAGACGTGCGTCCAGCAACTTCTGGATACGGTCCTTCATCTCGCGAGCGGCCTTATTGGTAAAAGTCACCGCAAGAATGCGGTCGGAATCCACCCCATGGCTAGAAACAAGATGGGCAATCTTATAGGTAATGCAACGGGTCTTTCCCGAACCTGCACCGGCAAGAATCAGCATGGGGCCGTCAATCTTCTTAGCAGCAGCAGCCTGCTCCGGATTCAATTCCCTATCAAGAACGCTTCCATCAACAATATTCGCCATGAACTCTCCAATAGTCTATACAAATGTGCAATATAGTATTTTGGGGAATCAAGGACCTAGTCCTTTACGCAACGAACCAGATACTTTTCACCAGAATCCTGCCCGCAGTAATCAGAGGCGTAGTCTTCATCAGAAAAACAAACCCAGTTGTTGTTTCCGCCAAGGGCCCAGTAGGTCGCCTGGTACCCCTTTCGACCAAAGGCATCCCCGTTGGGAAGTACCGCAAAGCCGAACTTGTCCAAACCCTTGAAGGACTTTTCCTTTAAAAGCAACCCGGCGTTTTTCCAGACATAATAGTCGCATTCATCCGAAGAACCTTCATAACCAAAGCTCTGGCATTGCTGAGTTGCACCAATGGCATTAAACAAATTAGACCAGTCCTCGATCCTTGCCACATGCCACCCCACAGGGCAGGCGTTCGTCAAGTCAATCTCGGAGAACAGGGCCGCGTTACCGGCATCCTCGGTTGTCCATACCAGGTTCCCAATCTTTGCAGCCTTGATATTGCCATCTTCCAAGTACACATCCCTTGGAGCAGAAAAACATAGCGTGCCCACGGAAACGACACCGACCAGAACAACATTGAACAAATTCATAAAAACTTTTTCTCATAAAAAAAGCTCCCAGCTTTCGCCAGGAGCCTTCAAATCCTAGGAGGGATTAGTCATCCGCAGCGGATGCGCCCACGGCCTGTTCCAGCGTGGTAATGCCCTGCAGAGCCTTGGAAATACCGTCCATACGCAAGGTGATCATATCACATTCCTGCATAGCGGCGCGCTTGATCACGTCGCCGGAAGAACGCTTGATAATCAGGTTACGAACAGATTCGTTAGGCACCAGGAACTCGTAGATACCGGCACGACCCTTGTAACCGGAACCGTCGCACTTTTCACAGCCACGGCCATGATAGAACTGCATATCCGGAGACAGGTGAAGTTCGTCGCGCATTTCCTGGGAAATTTCGTAGGGTTCCTTACAGTTCTTACAGATACGACGGACAAGTCGCTGAGCAAGAACGCCCTTGATTGCAGTAGACACAAGGAAGGGTTCCAGGCCCATTTCCAAAAGACGTGGGAATGCACCGGCAGCATCGTTGGTATGCAAGGTACTGAAGACCAAGTGACCCGTCAAAGCAGCTTCGATAGCCATTGAAGAGGTTTCCTGGTCACGCATTTCACCGATCATGATCACGTCAGGGTCCTGACGGAGCAAGGCACGAATGCCCGCGGCAAACGTAAACCCGGCCGCATTGTTGATCTGTCCCTGGTTGACGCCGTCGATATTCAATTCCACAGGGTCTTCCATGGTAGAAATGTTAATAGTACTATCAAGAATTTCACCAATAGATGCGTAAAGCGTAGTAGACTTACCGGAACCAGTCGGACCGGTAACAAGCACGATGCCGTTAGGAGCGTTAATGGCGTCGATGAACTGCTTGAGAACTCGGGGGTCAAAGCCCATGTCCTTCAAGGGGAACTGACCGGAGTTCGGGTTCAAGATACGCATAACGATCTTTTCGCAAACGCCGCGCTTACGGAGAGAGATGGGGAACGAAGACACACGAAGGTCAACTTCGGAACCCTTGTAGCGCACCGTAAAACGACCATCCAAGGGCTTACGCTTTTCTGCGATGTCCATCTTGGAAAGCAGCTTGATACGGGAAAGAATCTGGGGCATGAGACGAGCAGGAATGGGAGACATGACCTGCAGGTCACCATCAATACGGTAGCGGAGCTTCAGGTAGGTTTCCTGAGGTTCCAGGTGAATATCGGAAGCCTTACGGGCGATAGCTTCGTGAATCAGGGTCGTCACGATCTTCACCACCTGGCGGCCTTCTTCGTCAGACAGTTCCGGTTCGTCGTTGTTTGCGCCACGTTCGACGGTTTCCAGTTCCTCGCCTTCCTTGGACTCGCCGATAAGGTCGGCCAAGGATTCTTCGGTAGCGCCATGACCGGCAAAAACTCGTTCGATAGCCTTCTGGACGTCGGCTTCGGAAGCCATGACAACGTCCACATCCATCTTCACCTTGAACTTGACCACACCGATGGTTCGCATGTTGGTGGGGTCCGTCATGGCGATGGTCATTACGGAACGCTGGCCAAAGCGGGCGTCGTCGTTATTCTGAACAAAGAGCGGAACAACCTTGTACTGCTTACACATGTCTTCGGGAAGGTAGGTGTAGGCATCCGGGTCGATGGCAAAGGAATCCAGCTTGACGTAGGGAACCTCGAACTGCCTAGACAGAATCTCGATCAGGCGTTCCTCGGGCATGAAGCCCAAATCCACCAAGGTACGTCCAAGGCGCTTGCCGGAAGACTTTTGAGTTTCCAGAGCCTGATTCAGCTGTTCTTCATTGATGAAACCTTGCGCAAGGAGCATCTCACCGATACGCATCTTGGTGGTAGACTGCATCTGCACACCCAGAATGCTTGTAAGGGTATCTTCGCTCACCATGCCCAGACGAACCAGGATCTTGCTGAGCATAAGACCGGTACGCTTATGTTCCGCCTCGGCATGAGCCAGCTGGTCTTCGTCCAGGACACCCTGGCGCAAGAGAAGCTGACCTAAATTCATCTTCGTATTACTAATCATAAATGTGACCATGCCCGCGGTTGCACGGGCCTATCTTCTCCATCCAGGCAAAGCATTTCGACCTTGGGCGACGCGCCTTTATTCAGGGCCAATCCAATCCGATACACCTTACCCAAATTTTTGTTTTCGCCACTAAATATACTATCTGAATCGGCGGCGGAGAAAAGCAACTGGTATTCCTCACCCCCATTTAAGGCAAATTCCAGAGGATTTAGGCCATAATGGTCGCACATTCGTTTTACTTCCGGGTCTATGGGAAGCAATTCTTCAAAAATCCGCAGGTTTACGCCAGAGGATCCGGCAAGATGGTTCAGCTCCGAAGACAGTCCATCGCTGATGTCCATGCAGGCCCCTCTTACGCCAAGTTCCACCAGGGTTGCGCCAGACATTTCCTTGATCCGGGGATTCAAATGGTACTCCACCAACTCCGGGAACAGGCTCCTGTCTTCTGGATGATTCATCAGGAGCCAAAGTCCTGCGCCAGACTTTCCCAAAGTCCCGTTTACATACAAATTATCCCCCGTACGAGCACCGGACCTGAGCAAGGGTTCATTCCCGGCAAGTTCCCCTAGCAACGTGGTAGAAAACATGCCCACGTCTCCGGAAACAGTATCACCGCCAAGCAAGGTGATTCCCCGCTTGGCAAAGCCCTGGGCAAAGGCGTCACGAACACGATTCCTGATTTCCTCGGGCCAGTTCCGATTTAGGCACAGCCCAAGAAAGGCAATGCGGGGACGACCTCCCATAGAGGAAATATCCGAGACATTGGACACGATGTGCTTCTCTACAGCCTGCTCCGGCGTAGACCAGTCCAACCTGAAATGGGAATTCTCTACAGACAGGTCCTTGGTGGCCAGCCAGCCGTCAAAAATAGCGCAGTCATCCCCAACCCCAAGCCAGGATCTAACCTTTGGGGAATTTTCCCTCAAGGGAGCTGCGTTTTTGAGCAATTTATCAATAAACTGAAATTCAGGGACATCGGGAAACATGGGCAAAATATAACTACGAATTACGATGTACGAAGTGCGAGATCTATAATCGCGTCAAAGGCGCCTTATTAAATCTGATAAATCATAATTCATACCTCATAATTAGGCCGCGCTGATCAAAAAGGGCAAAAACATCAACTCAGGAATCGTAAAAAAAAGAGAATTAATCTAAATTTATGGACATGGGACACATATTCTTCATAGCCCCCTCTTCTCCAGGTAGCCTGGACAAGCTTAGCCAATGGACCTTCCGTTGGCTGTTGGAGCATGGAGACCTGGCAGACGACGCCACCATGTATACCTGCAATTCCGTAGAGGATGCAACCAACCTGCTGGAGACGGCCCTCATCGTAGGACAATCCCCGGCACTGATCATCCTGGACCATGCAGACCGCCCCACCGAGCAGAACCTCAAGTTCAGCAAGCAGCTCCACGACGGCATCCCCGAATCCTGGATTGTAGAAATTGTGCCCGACACCATGCCGCTTCCCAAGAGCGACGATAGTTATTACTGGATCCGCCGCCCTGTCAGCGAAGACGAATGGGCAGCAACCCTGGAACAGGTCCTTCTGCGTAACGGCTCCCCCCAGTGGGCTGGCAACGAATAGTCCGCATCCGACTTGCCGAAACAAATCTCAGGAAAGATTATGGAAGTAAAGATTAAAGGCGTAAGCTACTTTGGCGTGCGCTCCCCTAGGCATGTTCTTGCGGACATGTCCGACATCAAGACCGCAGGATTCAACGCCGTACTCCACACCTGGAGCGAAGAGGACCAGCAGTACTACTTCGACACCATGAAGGAAATCGTAGACGGCTCCTCGGACCTGGGCCTGAAGGTCTACGTAAATCCTTGGGGTATAGGCCGCGTTTTTGGCGGTGAGGCCTACTCCGAGCTTACCGCCCGGGATCACGACATGTGCCAGGTGGCCCTGGACGGAAAGCCCAAGGTTGCAGCCTGCCCTAGCAACCCTAAGTTCAGGGAGTACATGCACAAGTGGATTGAGTCCGTCTGCAACACCAAGGTAGACACCATCTTCTGGGACGAGCCCCACTTCTACTTCGAGAAAGGCGGACTCAGCAACTGGAGCTGCCGTTGCACCACATGCTGCGCCAAGTTCCGCGAACGCTTTGGATACGACATGCCTGCAGCCACCTTCGACCAGATGGAGCCGGACCAGGCCCGCGACGTTCTGCAGTTCCGCGAAGACAGCCTCATCGACTTCTTGAAGGAGATGACGGAAGACGTTCACGCCCGAGGCAAGCGCAACTGCGTCTGCATGCTTCCGCCCTGGTTCCCTGCAGGCCTCGACGACTGGAGCAAGGTTGCCCGACTGGAATCCGTAGACGAAGTGGCCAGCGACCCCTACTGGGAAAAGGGAGCCGCCGAGGAATGGGTCCGCGAAAAGTACGCCGAGACCGCCCGCAAGCTGACCGATGTCGCCAGGCAGTACGGCAAGGACGTGCAGATGTGGATCAAGGCCTACCAGATCGAGGGCGGCCGAGAGAACGACCTTGCCATCGCAGTCACCGAAAGCCGCAAGGCCGGCATCGACAACATCTTCGCCTGGAGCTACCGCGGCACCGAAACCCTAAGCTGGCTGAAGTCGGACAATCCCGACGCCGTAGCCAAGGCCTACCGCGACGCATTGAAATAAGAACAACCTTCCTCCCTAAAACAAATTGAATTAAAGGCAAACAAAAAACCTCGGCTATTAACCGAGGCTTTTTTAATTCAACCTGAAAGTACGCGCTCCTCACCCGACAAAGTGCCAAGTGAACGGAGGCAACCTGCCCGATGAATTACTTAGCGCGTTCGAGGTAAGAACCGTCGCGGGTATCCACGCGGATCTTGGTGTTGTTTTCGATGAACAGCGGAATCATCACCTTGGCGCCAGTTTCAACGGTGCATTCACGGAGAACGTTACCGCTGGTGTTGCCCTGAACTGCCGGAGGAGCGTCGATGATCATGAGGTCAACGAAGGTCGGCGGAATCACTTCAACAGGGATGGTAGCCAGAGACTTCGGGTCCTTCCACCAGGTCACTTCAACGGTTGCACCGTCGAGGAGCCATACTTCGCAGCCACCGAGGCTTTCCTTACGGATTTCCATGGTTTCCTGAGTGTCGTTATCCAGGAAGTACCAGGTTTCGCCATCGTTGTAGAGGTAAGTCATTTCGGTAAAGGTTACATCTGCTTCTTCAACAGTGTCACCGCTCTTCCAGGTACGTTCGAGAGTACGGCCGGTAACCAGGTTCTTGATACGAACGCGGTTGAAAGCCTGACCCTTACCCGGCTTCACAAACTGGTTTTCGATGATTTCGTACGGCTGATCGTCGACGATGATTTTGAGCTTCTTGCGGAATTCGTTGGTGCTTACAGTACCCATATTATCCTCTTTTTGATATTTATGTTGCTAAATTTAGTAATGAAATGGAACAAACCGCATTAACATTCACGCAAATTTCAGACTTTTTGGACTATTTGGGTCCGGAAATTGCCTCGTTGATCGGCAATACGCCCTATTTAGCCAACTTGGACCGCGCCCCCACGTTCCCTTTCTGCTGTTCCAAGCACTATGCCGACTTGATCAAGAACGCCAAGGAACCGGCGGCCCTACTGCGTGAAGTTCTCCCCACAAAAGAGGAGTATGCGGATGTGCCGGGCTTCGTAGACGATCCTGTCGGAGACCTTCCTGCAGGCAAAAGCGAAAGCGTCATCCAGAAATACGACAACAGGGCGCTGGTTGTTACAACCGCCACCTGCGGTGTCCGCTGCAGGTTCTGCTTCCGCCGGAACTACCCGTTCCATAGCTGCCCTAACATAGCCTTGGAGGTTGGCAGCTGGCTCGACACCCACACCGATATCTGGGAAATCATCCTGTCGGGAGGCGACCCCCTGATGCTCAGCCCCTCCAAGTTCCAGAAACTGATCGAGGCCATAGCAGACCACTCCAGCGTCACCACGTTACGCATCCACAGCCGTCTGCCGGTAATGCGTCCCGACCTGGTGCAGCAGCACTTCGAATTCCTGAGGGATCTGCCCGCCCGCTTCGACTGCGTGCTGGTAAGCCACGTGGACCATCCCGACGAACTGGACGAAGAAAGCATGAACATCTTCGGCCAGCTAAGGTATAGCGGCTGGACTCTGCTAAATCAATGCGTTCTATTGAAAGATGTAAACGACAAGGCCCACACCATGACCAGGCTTTGCCGCAAGCTTTTCGAGCAGGGAGTCCTCCCCTACTACATCCACCAGCTGGACCATGCCAAGGGCGTTGCCCACTACGAAATCAACGACGAACAGGCCAAGGCCCTGGTTGCGGAAATCCGCACAAAACTTCCCGGCTATCTGGTGCCCCGCCTAGTCCGCGAAATCGCCGGCGAAAAAAGCAAGACGCCGGTGTAGCGCCGAGCTATTCCTTGATGCAACGGACGGGAATTCCGAAGCCGCGTTCCTTATCGGTAATGGAATAAGTGCCGCCCCACTGGGTAATATTACCAAACATAAATGTGTAATTGCCCACAAGGCCGTTATACTTGTCGCTTAGCCACATGTGGAATCGGTGGGTATAGTCCGCATAAACGCCGGTCTCATAGAAACGTCCATTATCGTAACCGCGAAGGCCGCCCGGCAGCATAGTAAGTCCTGTAGCATTGGTTCCTTCAAAAGCGTTTTCATTGGGCAGATCCCACAGATCCGTCTTTGCCATGAAAATTTCTACATCCGCTTCTTGATTTTTCATGTATTCAATAAGTTTGCTTACATCGCTTCGGCTAGGCATGCGGAAACCTTCGGGGCAGACGGGGTCGTCTGTAGTAATGGCGTTGCCGCCGTAGTAACGACCATACTTGTTGCAATCGCCGAATTCGTCTAGTTCATCGTTAAAGCACCAGGAACTTCCGGCGGTTGCTTCATAGCGCAGGTTTTCGGCCATCCACAGCTGATCGCCCACAATGACCGTCTTGTAATAGTGGCTATCACGTTCGTCAAAGATGCAGCCGTATTCCACATCAGGATTCAAGTATTCCCAGTTGCTGTTGTAGCCATAGTCGTCACAGCCTTCGGCTACCTCGAGAATCGGAGCCGCCTTGCTAGACGAAGATAAACTAGAATTCTGAGAAGAGGAAGAGGTCGCCGTATTGGGAGCGGCTTTGCCTTTTACGCAACGGACATAGGCACCGGTGTACTTGTGGCCGTTGTCCTTGTAGAAATAGGTATAGTCGTCGTGAATGTACCAGAGCCAGGCGAACTCATAGGGATAGGAGGTTCCTGACACGTCGTATTCCGTGGAACTCATGAAGTTCACTTCAGTGCCTGCGTCCCTGTAATAACCGTGGTAATCGAGGGCACCGCCGTACTGGTTCTGGAAATAGGCTAGGTATTCCGGATTTGCCTTGATGAATTCGTTCAGCTGGTTCCATTCCTCATGGCTTGGCAGGTGGGAACCGTCGGGGCAAATTCCCTGGTGTGGTTCCTTGGTCACACCGTACTTCTTTCTGTCGTAGGAAATGTCAATGCCCATGGCCATGGACCATGTATAAACGCGGCCATATTTCTCGCAGTTTTCCGGCTTGTCGCCGTAGCAGGAACTTCCTTCCACATCTACATCGAGATTCCTAGTCATCCATTCCTGGTCGCCAATCTTCACAAATTCGCCTACTACAGGCTGGCTGCTGCTGGAGACCTTTTCCACAGAGGAACTGGATTCTGTTTTGGACGAAGAACTGGATCTATCAACCCCGGCGTTTTCATTCAAGATGACACTGGAGGAGGATACATCCTCGGAAGAGCTAGATGATTCCACCTTTTCCTCGGGCTTGATTTCTCGATAGAGGGTCTTTTCAGCCTCTTCCTTGCAAAGGCAGTCATCCAAAGTCCACTGGCGACCCTTGGCAATAAGCGGTTCCATGTCGCCATCGGTACCCAGCTTATAGCTGCAGCCATCCATCTCCGCCCAGATATGCATATACTTCTGTTCTGTAATGACCTCGATATCGAAGCGGTTCTTTGCAGAATTATAATCCGCAGAGGTGCACCTTGCATAGAAAGCAAGCTGGTAGCTCATGTATTCCGAAATGCTTTCGCAAACCTGCTTGCCAATGAATTGATTACCCGAAAGGGTTGTGGCCCAGGTATCGTCTTCCGTCGTACCGAACTTTTCATAGCAACGCTGGGCAATTTCTTCTTCGCTTGGGCCGGAATCACTGGAAATCCCAGATTCCGCAGAAGAGCTGGAGTCACCACCGCAAGCAACCAATGCAGACGAGGCAAAAGTCGCCACGCAAGCAGTCATCAAACTTTTCCAAAAACCAAACTTCATAATAAAGCCTCTAGATAAAGATTATGCAGAACTAGTTATCCTGAAGGCAGCGGACAGAATAGTACAGATTTTCGGAGACACTGCTTATTCCAACGCCACCCATGCTATGCAAGAAATAGACCATCACGTTATAGCCATCAGCATCAACGGAGGATGTCCAAAGATGGGAGTCAAACTTGATTGTTGACCCATAGACTCCAGTTGACGTAGCAAAACTAGCAGGCAATATTGAGAAATTGTACTCATCTATTCCAGCGTACTTTTCAAAGTTTTCCTGTAGAACCCAGTTGCTTCTAGATTTCAACTTGATGCCAGCAACATTGGTTCCGCCCACATATTCGAAAAGAACCTTCCATTCATCAAGAGAAGGAAGATGCCAGCCTGTGGGACACGCCGTCATGGCCTTGTCCCTTTGATACAGGCGACCGTAGACATCGCATTGTATATAATCGTCGGAATGGCATCGGGAGCTTCCTACAGGACCTGCATATTGCAGATTCTGGGCAAACCAGGTCTGATTGCCGATTTTTACAATCCTATACACATGGTTGTCACGAGGATCCTTGAAAAAAGCGGATTCTTCACTCTTGACACTTGATGAAGATTCCTCTTTCTGTTCACTGGAAGAGGACACATCGTCCTTGACTTCCGGGTTGTCCTCCACATCCTGGGAGCTAGACAAAGGTTCATCTTTCTGGCTACTCGAAGAAGTATCTTCCTTCTGACTGCTTGAAGAAGCGTCATCCTTCATTTGGCTGGACGAGGACTTTTCCTCATCTTGACTTGACGAAGATTCACCCTCATCCTGGCTAGACGATGATTCATCCTTCCCTACGCTTGATGAGGATTTTCCATTTTCAGAACTTGACGATTGTTCATCCTTCTGAACGCTGGAAGAAGATTCCTCGACAGAACCGATTTCATCGAGAGGGGACCATTTTCCAGAATAGCAGACATACTCTCTATTCTCGTTCTTGACAAAGATGATGGTTCCTTTTCGGTCGTCCTTGCATTTTCCCAGTTCATACACTGAGCCGACCTCGGTAACAGTTTCCTGATCCCCAGGCAAGTCCATTGTGGAATTTGAAGACGTGGAATCACCACAGGCGTAAAATACAGCGCCTGCAATAGAGATTAAACCAGCAATACCGAACTTATTCATAGCAGTTTTCCTTCAAGTTCTGAATCTTATTAATCCTTTATACAACGAACGGAGTAGCCTCTGTCTTTGTCGTTGTATTGGGCGTCGTGATAATCAAAGGTACTACTGCCGTACTCAAGGAACCAGTAAACAGCACCCGTAGCCTTTTTGCCCTCTGAAGCAGACCAGTAGTTGGCATAGTAACTGGCATCGTCAAAGACATACCGGCTGAATTGCCCATCCGGATCCCTATGAGAACCATAGTAGGCTCCAGTGGGAATTGCAGAGAATCCATACGGATCTCGGGGCGTAATAAAGGGACTTTTCAAATCATGCCAGCCAAGCACGGACTTCAGCTGTCCGGAACCATCATTGAAGTCAATTTTTGAGAAGCCTTCCCTCATAGCCACATACTCCCTAAGTACGCTGAACTCGCCCGTACCAGGAACATGCCAACCCGCAGGGCACAGACCCTGATGAGGAATCTTGATGACTCCCGTTCCGGATGCAGAATCGGAATTGTACTTGGGGTCAAGGTTCATGGCAGCGGCCCAAGTATAGAACCTACCGCCCACCTCGCAGTTTTCTTCTACATCTTCATAACACCAGGTGCTTTTCTGTAAATTTGCATTATTCTTGTCATAGTAATTTAGGTTTTCCGCCATCCAAGTCTGGGTTCCAATCTTTATGGTCTTGTAAATCTTTCCATCGCGGGAATCATTCAATGTTCCGTAACTAATAACGGGATTGAAATAGTTGCTCTTGGGATAGTCGTAGACTCCTGCCCGCCTCCAGTTTCCGTCACCGGGGCAGAACCAATCCAAATTTCCATTAGTGGTTCCTTCGTGTACAATGGTTCCCTTGTTTTTACCGGCACATGCGAAACCTAGACGCTTTTCGGTAGAAGTCGGCTTACGCCACTTACCGCTATCGCAAATGTATTCTCGACCTAGGTTCTTACTGTAGGGGTTCGTAATCTTGACCTTTTCGCCGTCCCTATTTTCAGAGCAGACGCCAATGTCATACACAATGCCCGCAAACTGGTAGATATACTTTTCGAAGTTCGGAACGCGGGGGCCCACTTCAAGCAATTTTTCGCGGATTTTACTAAAGGACCTAGTAGTATCCATAGCCCAGTCTGCCACAGCGATTCTTGCGGCAGAATCGTTCCATACGCCATCATCTTCAAAATCGGTGGTCAAGGAAGCGAGTCGGCTAGAAAAATCAGCATCGCTTAAATCACCCTGCAGAAGAATCGATGCAGCAAGTAGCTTGGCATCATCTTCGGTACTGCCGAAAATATTCAAGTCTTCAAATGCATGGTTATTGACAGTCCAGTGGAAGGAGTTCATCACTTCCTTTTCTGCGGCGGACTTTGCTGCAGGCACATTCTTGTACTTACCGCTTTCAGCAAACAGGTTTACAATTCGCTTATGAGTCAGATGACCCAGGATGTTCACATTGGCGGATTTGCGTTCATTCAAGTCTACCATGGACTTCAAGGTAAACTGGCCCGTAGTAGTCTTGCCTGTATTCTCGTTGTAGTAGAAACCGTTGACTTGCATCAACGCATACTGGCTTCTCAAGGTCACCTTGGAAGAAGTATATTCACCCAGATCGGTAGTCACTTCCCATTCAAAGGAAGTTCCCGTAAGATCCAGCACATCGTCCAATTCAGACAGCTTCACAACGGAACCAGCCGTAAAGGGGCCCTTCTGGGCAACGCCGGTAAAGGTCTGCTTAGAAACAGCCACATCGGCCACGACCTCATTCTGCCCGCGGACACTGGAACTGGACTCTACCACACTGCTGGAACTTACCACAGAACTGCTGGACGAGCCCGGAGTTTCGGAGGGTTCATCCTTCGAGGACGAGGAAACATCCTTGGAGTCGGAAGATTTGTCTACAGACGTATTTTCATCCTTGGATGCAGAAGACGAACCGTCCTTGGAATCGGAAGACTTATCCGTCGAGGAAACGTTGTCCTTTGAATCGGAGGAATTACCGTTGGATGTAGAAGAATCTTCCTTGGAGTTGGAGGACATGTCCTTGGAATCGGAGGATTCCGGAGTTCCAAGATTTTTCCAGTTGTCCCCATCACACAAATAATCCGAATCGTTTTCTTCAACAAAGATGATTTCACCTTTTCTTTCTGAAGAACACTTTCCCAAATCGTAGATAGTCTCAACCGAGGTCTCGGAAGTTACCTTGTCATCAGAATTCGATCCAGTGGAAGAATCTTCTCCGCATGCGCCCAGGAAAAGGGCGGAACAAACGGAGGCTGCAAGGACGGACAACTTAATTTTATTCATACCAGCATCCCGCTAAAAATTTTTACTTCAGGCGAAACAACGCCCATATCAACATTTATTACAAATGTAGGTTATTCCCTTTTTATCCTCAACACACAATAAGTCTAAAACAGCCAAATAAGCAGCACTGTGACCGGGAACACACTTTTTCAAAGAAACAAACCGTTCTATATGATTCGCAATGAATCATATGAGTTTGAACGCCCATAATAGTTCGAATTCGGCTCCACTTAGGCGAGCTATAATCGCGTAAAAAAATTATATTGTACGAAAAGACAAATGAGGTGTGTGAATGAAAAAACTGTTTTCCTTAAGTGCAGCAGCCCTATTATTCGTTGCCTGTGGAGATGATTCCTCTACAGGGTCTAATACCGAAAACAAGGATTCCTACGCCACCAAGGTGGAATCCATCTATGACCTAGGCAAATGCTCCTCTGATAGAGAAGGTGATGTTGTCTACGTAGAGGACGAAGATTCCGATTACCAGTGCGTCAACGACGATTGGAAGAACATCGGCAAGTCCGAATCTTCTTCTTCAAAAACCGGAGACAAGGAAGACGGAAAATCTTCTGCAAATGACAAGTCTTCCTCATCGGCAAAAGACGGATCCTCCAGTTCCCAAAAGGACAACTCTTCAACTGAAAATCCTGAAAGTTCAAACGGATCCTCCCCTGACAAGACCGAATCCTCTGACTCCAAAAATCCCGGTTCCAACGACACCGACGATTCTAGCTCCAGCGGCACTCCTGAATCCAGCTCCAGCAGCATTCAGGAATCCAGTTCTAGCATCGTTCCCTCTGATAAGGTCGTAGAAAACGTTGCCATCACCAAGATGACATTCACTGGTGTTGCCGAAAAGGGCCCATACATGTCGGGTACGACAATCAAGCTGTCCGAACTTGACGACGAAATGGACCCGACTGGCACCACATTCGACTGGGAAGTTACATCCGATCTCGGCGCCTACACCTCGACTAAGGTAACCCTCAAGAGCCAGTACGCCCTGCTCCAGGCAAACGGCTACTATTACAACGAAAATACGGCTAAAACGACAGCCAACCAGGTGAGTCTAAAATCCTTGATTGACTTGAACGGACGTACTTCGGCAAACATCAACATCCTCGGCCATCTCGCCTACAAGAGAGCCGTGAATCTCTTTGTCGAGAGCGGAAAGTTCAAGAACATTCCCGCCGCCAAGTCCCAGGCCGAAAAGGAAGTCCTTGCAGCCTTCGGCTGGCCGACCAACAATCACGCCTTTGAAGACCTTTCCATTTTCGGAACCTCTGAAGACGACGCAAAGCTTCTGGCTGCATCAATCCTGCTCCAGGAAGGCTTGAGCGACGTAGACATGACCAGCCGCCTGACCGTTCTTGCTACAGACTTTGAAGAAGACGGTCTGTGGAGCGATTCTGCCGCCAAGGTAAAGGCAGCCGACTGGGCCATGGACACCACAAGAAAATTCTCCAAAACAAGGACTCAGCTTGAAGAACTTGGAGGAACCGTTCCCAACTTTGAAAAGTACATCAGCCTCTTTGTTGGCAATGTATACGGCATCGGCGTTTGCAACGGCGAACGTGACGGCGAAAAAATCAAGATGACAAATGCCTACAGCGACAACCTGGGCAAATTCTACGCTTGCGACGACACCAAATGGCGCTACCCCACCGCCAACGAAAATAGACTCGGCAAAACCTGTACAGCCTCCCAAAAAGGAACTTTTGCATCCCTCTTTGATGCGTATGACCGTGAAACGGAATATGTCTGCGATGGAGGCAACGGCAACTGGCGAGTTTCAACCGTTTACGACCACCCGAAGGAATACTACTTGAATCCGGACTACAAGTACGGAACCCTCAAGGATTCCCGCGATGGCAAGACCTATAAGACTACTGAGATCGGTTTGCAGACATGGATGGCCGAAAACCTGAACTACTACGACAAGAACAATTCAAACCTTGTCGACAACAGCTGGTGCTACAAGAACGTAGAAGCCAACTGCAACGTAGGCGGTCGTCTTTATAGCTGGACTGCAGCAATGAATTTAGATCCTAAGTATGCAAAGACCATCGCCGACTTCCTGGTCGAAAGCCCCCACAAGGGTATCTGCCCCGATGGATGGCATGTTCCCACCAACGCCGAATGGCTCCAGGTGAGAAATTACATTTCAAAAATGGAAGGTGGTTCTACAGGAGCATACACCGGAATCATGAAGTCCTCCAAGGGATGGTATCCGTACTCAACTAGCTCCAAGCCCTCCGCGGATTCCTACGGATTCTCGGCCATTGCAACAGGCGCTTATTACGGAAGATACGCTGATCCTAGCGAAAGCTATAGTAGATACGCTTTTGACGACGCAAAGTATTTCGCCAACTTCTGGAGTGCAACAGAAGCAACAAAGTACACCGGCGCAGTTTATTGGTACCTCGACTACAGAGAAAGTGCAATTCGTAGTTACGAAGCATCGTACAATGAAAAGGATCGCGGATTCGCACTTCGTTGCGTCAAGGACTAATTAAAAACAGGAGCCTCTCATGCGCATTGTAGGACTAACGCTAGTAGCTTCTGTCGGAAGCATGCTTCTTCTATCCTGTGGAGATTCAACCTCCACATCGACCTCGGATAACGAGAGCTCCAAAAATGATCGAGTAGAAACCATCTTCAATCTGGGAAAATGCGTTTCCGATAGAAAGGGCGAAGTCATTTTTGTGGAAAAAGAAGACGCCTACTACGAATGCGATGGAACAAGCTGGATTTCCGACAAGGACGACTCCGAATCCGGCAAATCTTCTACAGCCCAAAGTTCCTCGTCAAAGGATGAAGAAAAGGAAGAATCCAGTTCCAGTGTAGATGCCAAGTCCAGCTCTAGCAGCGAAGCCACATCCGAATCCGACGATAAGCATTCGTCAAGCAACGATGTCGATGCAGGTTCATGCTCCAGTTCAGAGCCGCAGTCGTCCTCCAGTAACGACAGTTCCAAAGAAGACGATTCCAGTTCTAGCGAAGCCGAAGAATCTTCATCCTCGGCAACTTCGTCCTCTACAGAAGAAATCCAGCCCAGTTCAAGTTCTGCGGAATCAAGTTCCAGCATCACGGAATCCAGCTCTAGTGTAGCGTTGTCCAGCTCCAGCCAGAACCCGACTCCGGTAATGCCCCTAGGCACCTACGACTGCGACAAATACGTCTGTGCTCCAACAGAACACTTGAATCAGGATCTTTTGGCAAAGGGCGAATACGGAGAAGTTTTGGACATTCGTAACAAGCATGTGTACAACACCATAAAAATCGGCGAACAGACTTGGATGGCCCAGAACCTGGACTTTATATATAAGATCTACCAGAATGGCAAACGCGTTATCTATGAAAACGAGTGCTATTATGACAACGATAATTGCACCGAAGAGGGCAGATACTATACTTGGGCAGCAGCAGCAGATTCCGCCGCAGTCTATTCTACAGACATGAAAGGGGTGGGCTATGGATATGCCTTAAATTTCGATGTTTACAAGTCGTGGTACATACAACAAAATCCAACAGGCATCTGCCCAGATGGCTGGCATTTGGCTACAAAACGAAACTACGAAGATCTTTTTGAATTCGTCGGTGGAGCGGAAACCGCAGGATTATACCTAAAATCGGCTAGCGGTTGGATGGACAGAGATTATTATGGAGATTATACAGATTACGGTGGCGAAAACACTTATGGATTGTCGATGCTGCAAGAATGCGTATGGACATCTACAATAGGAAACACTTACCCCAGCAAAAATGCCATCTGTATGTGCCTCCTTAACAATCACAAAGCTGTTTTTAGCGATATCAGCAAGTATAACCTCGCCCCTATTCGCTGCATGATGAATTCTCCAAAAGAAGAAGACGATTAAGCAAAAGGCTCCTGAAAAGGAGCCTTTTTCATACGTCAATTTTGACCAAGAATTCTACGCAATAGAAGTTTCTCATTCCATATTCTTTATACAACGGACGGATATTCGCCAATTAGGATCCACAGACTCGTCATCGAAGAAATTGTCACCCCAAAAATTCATAACCCAGGAATCTGCCACGATTTTACCACGGTAGTTATCATTTGACCAAAAACGGGTCAAGTGTCCTAGAAGATAAAGTTCGTCGGATTTTTCAAAACAGGTGCCAGCAGGAACGGCATTGAATCCGTAGCGGTTTGTTCCAACAAGTTCATCTTCGTTCCCCTGAACAATGTTTGTACTGGGCCTAAGATATTCGCTCCAGAGGCTATCCGTTTTCAAGCTGGTCCCTACATTCTCACAACCATTATCCTCGGTAACAAACAACCACATTTCCTTCCATTCTTCAGAAGTAGGAATGTGAAATCCTTCGGGGCAGGCTGTCTGAGCATCCTTCCAGGTATAATAGCGACCCACTACGTTAAACAGTTCGCCATCGGGAGCAATGGATTTTTCCGTCTTGAAACGGAGATTCTCGGCAAACCATGTCTGCGAACCAATCCTTGTCAGCCGATAGACATAACCATCCCGAGGATCAGTGAAGAATTCGTATTCAAAGGGCTTTATGGGCGGCTTTTCTTCGCAAAGAATTTCTGTTGCTGAAAGCCACTGATGCTCGCTGCAGTAATAGTCTGCATTTTCACTTGCCACAAAGGTTGGAACGTCATCCGTTCCGATATAGTCACAAGGTGGTAAATCACCCAACGTGGTAACTGTATCGACTACGGGATCGTAAAGGCAATCATCGTCACATTCTAAGCCATCGTCTGTACCATAGGCACAGGCAATATGCTGCACCGACCAGAAGCAAGCCAACACACCCGAAAACACCTTGGACTTGTCCGTCCAAAAAAACGCCGTAACAAAGGCCATTAGTTTTCGGATGATATTTCTAATCATGATAGCCTAGAATCTAAAGCTCACGCCGCCCGAATAAATGCCTCGGTAACCAACACCAGCCTCTGCATAAAAACCCACCGTGCCTACATATTCAATGCCAATGGGGCTGAACTGGAAATTCGGCAGTCCAAAGCCAACCTCATAATCGTCCACCTTTGAAATTTCCAGGACTCCGCCTAAACCTAGACGAGAGTATATCTGCACATGGTCAAGAAAACCAACCCAGTCCACCTTCGATTCCACAGCCAGGTGAACAATATGGTTATCCTTGATGTCGGCGTATTTCAAATAGCCTTTCTCGTTATGGTAGGGGTGAACCTTGGAGGCGTAATATTCGTAGCCGGTGGCAAAGCCAAGTTCCAACATTTTTGCGAGCTGGTAACGGGCGCCGAGGTTCACCACAATGTAATTGGTGCCACCATCAATTTCATCCTGCACTTCTTCGCTGTCAAAGTCTCTCATCCCCAGACCAAAGTCAGCAAACGTGGACCAAAAGGCAAAACCGCCACCCACATCCACAATCCACTTGTGTCTGTTTTCTTCTGCAGCGGCAAGTGCGCAGCAAAGGCAAATTAAGAGAACGATCTTTTTCATACTAAGAATTTATAAAATGCATTTTCCACGAGAAGGAGCTTTTATTGCGTTTTTGAACTATTCCTTGATAAAACGTGAAAACTTCTTTCTATATGATTCATAGCGTATTATATGGATTTTACGCATCAAACCAGTTTTCAATTTTCAAAGGAAAACGTTCCTATTCCGCACAGTTGGTTTTCAGTTCCAGCGCACGTTCGTACAGATAATGCTTTGCAGAAACAGAAGGCTTTAAAATTCTATCGCAGGTCCAATATCTGTATTTATCGTCCTGCAGATGGTCTGTCAATTCGCCCTCATTTTCTGCACATTGGCTACTAAATTTCGGGACATATTCTTCATCAATTAATTCGTGTTGACTTGAATAAATAAAAAGGGGCTCTTCATCAACATGTGTGGGTGGCTTCGCCACCCTTTTTTGTTGACTTTCGC